>DASVJT010000273.1:0-2358 GCA_036385775.1 archaeon | reverse complement strand
GTGATTCACACCCCGGGGCACACTCCCGGAAGCATATGTTTGTACGATGCTCAGTCAAAGAGCCTTTTTTCTGGAGACACGGTTTTTCCTTTTGGGGGCATTGGTAGGACCGATCTGCTTGGCGGAAGCTCGCACGACTTGGTACGATCAATTTCGCTGTTAGCGAAGCTGCAAGTTAGCATATTATATCCTGGCCATGGGGCGGTCACTGCAGACAACGTCAATGAACAGATTAAACAGTCTCTTAAGTTCGCAAAAGCGAACGAAAGCCCAGAATGACACCATTAAAGGCGCTTACGTGATGATTCTTTGGCTAGCGTCGGCCAAAGATGTGACAGTTGGAAAGCTCGGAACCATCCCATTTGCGAGAGGCTTTTATGCCTACGTAGGATCGGCGATGGGGGCTGCTGGCTTTAAACGAGTTGAGCGCCACTTAGATGTTTCTACCGGTCGTAACAAGACGCAAAAGTGGCACGTTGATTACCTGTTAAACGTTTCTGAGGTATTCGAGACGATTGAAATCGCAACACAAGAAAGAATCGAATGTAGCATAGCTCGCAACTTGGGGAAGTCCCCTTTGCTAGCCTGCATCGCAGGTTTTGGCTCATCAGACTGCAGGTGTTATTCGCACCTATTCTACTCCCACCGCTTTAATGACCTTGAAGAAGCTATAAACAGGCTTTTTTATGGTCCCTGTCCGGGGGAACCTGGCGCATTGAGCAAAGAGGACAGTGACGATCGAGAGATAGTTCGTAAACGTTATTTTATAAACACGATGATCAGAGATTGCGTGCTAAATAGGAGTACCTAAATGGGAATTCTTACAAACACGGTTGGGAGCTACCCAACACACACCATTGGCGAAGATAGCAAAGCCAAAATGAGTGTTCAGGATCTAATGGCCGGAAAGGATCCTTTTGTCGCGTCTATTGAGGCAGCAGTCGTCGATCAAGTTCGAGCCGGAATTGACCTAATTTCTGACGGGCAAGTGAGGGCTGATATGGTCAGCATGTTTGCAGCTGGAATCCCCGGAATGAAAAGCGAAAAGGGTCGATCATACATAACTGGAAAAATCACGCGGCCCCTAAAGAGCATTACTGCAAAGGACCTCACTTTAGCGCGTCATTATGCCGGAGCCGATGCTAAGATCAAAGGAATTATAACAGGACCCGTTACTATCGCCGCATCATCTTCTATAAGCCGCGGTGCGCCGTATAGGTCGAGTCTCGACCCACGTTTGCTTAGTGACCTTGCAAAAGCGCTCCGCTTTGAAGCCGACCAGCTTTGTCGTGCAGGGGCTGATGCTTTGCAGATCGATGAACCAGCTTTGTATAATGTGGGGGTGGAGAACGTACTCGGATATATCGACGCGGCTGTTGATGATATTGAGATTCCTGTGAAACTGCATCCTCACGTAGCGTCCTATGGGGAATATGACCAGCTCTTGAAGCTAAAAAACGTGGAATATATCGGCGTTGAGGCAGCTAAATATCCTGTTTTGTTAGACAAACTAACGAGAGCTGCATTTGAGAGCCATGAAAAAAGCGTCGCGCTCGGTGTCATAGACACCGACAGTCCAAAAGTAGAATCTGTAGAAACAGTTAAGAAGCGAATCGAGCGCGGCATAGAAGTTTTTGGTAACGATATGTGGGTCAATCCCGATTGCGGACTGCGCCTTCAAACGAGAGAGGTTGCGTTTCAAAAGCTTAAAGTGCTGGTTGACGCCGCTGCCAGCGTGAAACTCGAGTTTAGTTAATTCTAGCATCGACTACGACATGTGCCACTCCTGGAGCGTAGTCTTTAACTTTGCGTGTGCTAAGCAGGTCGGCTGATTTCGCGAGTGTCTGTGCTGCTTGCTCGACCCGCGCATAGGGTCGTTTGTACATCATCTCTTCAGGTACGAGTTCATGATAATGTATGACCCCTTCGGGACCTAAACAGCGCAGCGCTTTATGAAGATAGTCGCACGCGTCGAAATGCCCCATAATCACTCGGTCGAATTGAGCGCGTGGCGCAACGTTCGCGCAATTGCCTAATATGGGTCGGACGATACTATTTACGTTATTTAGCTGGATATTTTGCCGAAGGTAGCGATATGCGACTGAATTGAGCTCTATAGCAACAATCGACTGTGGACGGGCGTGTACAGCTATCGGAATGCTGAGCTGACCTATACCACTAAACATATCAAGGACTCTCTCATTGCTGCCGACAGTGCTCATTCGAACTCGTTCAGCAAAATTGCCTGCTGAGAACATAACGCGACTTGCGTCGAGGGCGAATTTGCAGTGATTTTCTTTATGGACAGTTTTCGTTCCTGAGCCTGCAATGACTTCGATCTCTGGCGTCCGAAGGGTG
>DASVJT010000272.1:0-5937 GCA_036385775.1 archaeon | reverse complement strand
CTATGGCTGATGCAACGTTTCTTCTGGTTACTGTAGGGTTAAATTTTGTGACGCTCACATTTTCAATGTTTGTTCTGTCTGCCGTGTTTGTAGTGCTTGCTTTCGTGCGTTGGAGAGGCGTAGCACAGTCTGATAGACTAGCAATCAACGGGACGCGAAATTCTTTGTTGCTTCCTGCAATAGCGGGAACGATTTGCCTAGTTCTTACTCTCAGCGGCGTAACGCTGCTTTTTTACCCCCATTCGAACGAAGTCAGTTATAGTGAATTCTACGTTTTAGATAGCAACAGACAGACCGTAGCCTATCCAACAAATGTGACTCAGGGGACTTCTTCTGCTTTAATCCTCGGTATTACAAACCACGAGAAGAATGCTAATACTTATTCTGGAACGGTTAGCTTAAACAACAGCACGCTATATTCGTTTGACAATGTGACGCTGAGCTCGGGGCAAAACGACGAAAAACCAATCGTTGTTTCATTCAACTCATCAGGGCAAAAGCAAAAGCTACAATTTACGCTCACTGACTCACTCAATAAAACCTACGAACTGCATTTGTGGGTTAACGTCAATGAGAGTGTTTAGAACAGCTGCTTTTTGCGAGGCACATAGAAATACAGCCATTACCTCGACACCGGCGCGACTTTTGCGTCCACGTCGTATGTCAAACGTAGTTAGGCGCTGCTTAAAGTTTTTTTTGGTTATTTGAAAGCATCAAAGAGCGCAAGTCGCTCACGCACTAATTCCGGAATTCTGTGGTACCCTCCAGCAGCTTTGACTTCTTCATCGGTGATGTTGAACGTCTGCATTAGTTGACCGCGTTTTGCTTCGCTATAATCGATTACGCGCGGATCGGCGTCTACCAATTGGGTAAGTCTTTGTACGCTCCTTTCGATTGATTTCGTGGTGCCAACGATAACGAACAAAACGTCAACATCTCCTTTGTGAACGCCAAAGTTGAGTGCTTTTTGGATTTGTCGGCAAGCGCTTAGGTGAAGGAGGATTTCGACACCGAGGTTTGTAGCGATGTTACGTTCATCTGTAAAAGACCTAAGTGCCTGATTCACAGCATCATCAACGTGCCGTCTGTCCGCAACTTTCGTGGCATCAATGGCTTGAATCGTCGCGTTGCTTGAACATGCAATTTCGTCGATGGCATGCAAAAACGTTTCAACGTTTGCAATGGTGGCTTTGCCAGCCAGAATCTCATAGTGCATGGTACGCTCAGTCACTCTTGAGAAACTGTTGTTCTGCGGGTTGATCTTTTGCGTGGGCCGATCCTTGGGCGCCCAGTTGTTCAAAGACGTTTTCGGCTCTTCTTTCGGACTCAAGAAGTGTTGCGATCAACTCAAAATCAGCTTTTTTGATATCTTTACGACTTTGAAAACCGGCATCGAAGAGCTTTCGGGCACGCACGCGGCCGATATCCTTCAACTGCACGAGATCAACGAGTTCGCGATATATGCCATACTGGACACGTGCGGTAAGCTCTCGTGCCTGTCTTTTTGAAGGCACTTTTAGATATACTGCGAGTTCTGTGAGCGCATGACTTATCCACTGCACGGTGTCTACGAGATTTCTGATGTCTCCCGGTCCGACGTTGTAGTCATCCGTGATCTCCTTCTCGCTTACCTCATTGATCCAGTCGTGGACGAGCATGGCTGTTTTAACCTCAGAAAGGAACCACTCATAATCGACGTCTCTAAACCGATCGGGAATCTCGACTAAGAACTCATCAAGGTGCGTGTTTACAAATTCAGTCACCAAATGATAATCTTTGCTGCGCATATAGAGACGCCTAACGTCGGGGGTTGAGCAAATGAGCTGAAGAAGCGCAACGTCAGAGGCGTTCTCAGCATGTTCAAGTCCTCTTCTAATTTTCACAGCGGATAGCGGATCAATGTACAGCTTGGAAACGAGGTGTCCAAACGAGGTGGCTTTGACGTCTCCTCCCAAGTCTACTATCATCTCCTCATGCGCTAAAAACGCTAAGACGCTATCGATGACGTATGAAGTAAGGTTTAATGTGCTCTGCTGCTGGAATCCAAAGAATGTTGCACCAAAGAATCTTTCGAGCTCATCTCTTGTGCGTGCGAAACCGTTAGAAATGGTCGAGAGCACGTGCATGCGTAAAGCGGTCTCTGTTCCGAGCTTAGATATGACGTCTTCCGCCTCGTTCAGGATGTAGTGCTCGGCGAGTGCTTCGCACTCGTTTGGCGATTTTGCTATTAGTATTGCCTCTCCGTAAGAATCGAATCCGGGCCTTCCTGCCCGTCCTGCCATCTGCTTATATTCGAGCACAGGGATATTTGTCATACCATAGTTTGCGTCATAACGTTTGTAGTCTCTAATAATCACTCTTCGGGCGGGAAGGTTTAGACCTGCTGCCAGTGTGGGGGTGGCGACAATGACCTTTATGCAGTTCTCTTTGAACCCTGCTTCGACAAGTTTACGATCGTCGCTTGAAAGCCCCGCGTGATGAAATGCGACCGAGTTCTGCACGCAATACTTGAGTTTCTCTTCTATTGCTGCATCCCCGTGAATCTTAGCGGCTAATTCTGTGCAATCATACCGTAGCGATTTCATCGCGGTCGCCATCTTCTTTGCAAGGCTTTCGGCATTTCTCCGCGTATTAACGAAGACAAGACATTGTCCACCATCACTCAGGGTGTCGATTGATAGTGCAATAGACGGGTCGGTCTTACCATCAGAAATGGCTTTTTTTGACTTGTTTCGTTGAGGTGTGTCTGGCACAAATCTGATGGTAGCACTTTGTGGAAGGTAGAGGCCTTCGTGGAGCGCCACAGGTCGCCAGTCGCTTCGGACGAGTTGCGCGCCAAGCCAATGCGCGATCTCATCTGCGTTAGAGACGGTAGCGCTGAGGGCGAGTATCTGGGTAAGGGGATTCAGTTTTTTGAGTTTAGTCAGTGTTACTTCAAGAGTTGGACCCCTATCCATAGAGTCTAGCAGATGGATTTCGTCAGCAACGATAACGCTTAATTCGCGCATCCACTCTACGCCATTTCGCAGCAGCGAATCCGCTTTTTCTGAAGTCGTCACGATAATGTCATTACGCCCAATCTTGTCGTCACGAACGTCATAATCTCCGGTAGAAATACCTATTTTGACGCCAAACGTGGCAAAAAGCGAAAACCTGTCGAACTTTTCCGAAGCTAACGCCTTTAGCGGCACGATATAGAGACATTTGCCGCCTCGATAAATCGAATTGAGCATAGCAAACTCCGCCAGCAGCGTCTTTCCGGAGGCAGTGGGTGTAGCGACGACCAGGCTTGCCCCTTCGAGCAGTCCACAGGCTATTGCTTCAGCTTGAGGCGGATAGAGTTTCGTGAAGCCGGAATGCGGGTAAAAACGGGTTATCGTCTCGGGCAAATCCTTTAAATCCATGTTCCTCACACTTATGAGCGTATCCCGATATTAATCGTGAAGAGATCGCACAATGCGATTTACATTTTCGTTTTGTAATATAAGTGGCATCGTCTAGCGTCCTTTCCCAGAAATGGCCTCGGCTGTAGTAACCTGAGGTGGCGAAAGTTTCAAATCACTCATTGAACGCCTTTTGTACTGCTTGTATGTTTAGTTTTGTTCCTTGATGAAAATGTGCAAGAGAGCTCATCAACGGAGATTGAAAAATTGATTTTTGACCCTCATATTCATTCAAAATATTCTGGGGATAGCGCTATTGAACCAGCGATTATCCTCAAAGTTGCAAAAAAGATGGGATTGGATGGGATTGCTGTCACCGATCACATGACAATAAATGGTGGAATTGAAACGCGCAAAATGAATCTCGATCCTGACTTTTATGTCATAGTCGGCTCCGAAATTGAAACGAACAACAAGGAGGACCTCGTGGGATTGTTTTTAACGGAAGAAATTAAGTCGAGAAACACAGAAGACGTCATAACGGAGATTAAAGCGCAGGGAGGCGTAGTTTTTTGGGCGCATCCGTTCCGATTCGGCAAAAACTTGTTACATAGCGATGCTATTGAACAACTTGATCTCATTGAGGGGTTCAATTCTAAAACGAGCGCGTCGAGGAATGCACTTGCGGAACAACTCGCTCGCAAATACGACAAACCAGTTATAGGCGCAAGCGACGCGCACCAAGCCTTTGAAATTGGGAATGGAACGACGTTTTTACAGGAAACTGGTTTTGACAGTACTAGAGAAGCCCTCATTAATGGCAAGACCCGGATAGTTAATTCTTGCCTATCATACGATTATCTTGATGATATGCTGTGATTAAGCATGTCGTTTGACGTAGTAGCTCACCTCGGCTTCTTTTAAGGCCGGATGACGTTTGGTTGGGCGACCTCTCTATGAAAGCCGTTAGAGGATGCATAGGATCACCCGAGTTTAGCTGTTAGGCGTTGCCACTTTTCTTATTATTAACGTTTAATAATGGTAAAATACAAATAGGATTAAAGGAAACATCTTTTTCACTAAACTTTGTGAGGTGAGCGGCTAAATCAAACAGCACAGCATAACATCGGAACTGTTTTTTAACGTAAGTTGGTTGATACGACCAAGTAAGTCAGCTGGCTGTTTAATGCAATACAGCCAGCGTTTCTTACAATTTCTTTTTCATCAAAACGCGCAAGAGTTTTATTTATCAAGTTTTCGTGATATGTTGATATCTTCATTGCACCCGCGGTAAGTTAAGAGAGGGCCTTCCAGCACAAAAACAAGGTAGAGTGAGCAGCGGGAGGCTCACTACTACTAAATATTGATTTTTTACGTCAGGACAAACGAATTCATTATTCGCGTTGCTTGCGCAAGATAGTTGTCGTAGTCGCTGGAAACAGCTTTGTATGTAATAACATAACCCGTATTATTGTTGACGATAAAAGTTTGTATCATTTTAAGCGATTTGTTAGTCGCTGTTGTCGCGTTATACTGCACGGGGAATATCCCAGAAAAAACTATAGTATGCGCGGGTTTTCCAGAAATTGTAGAGTTGGTCTCGTTGAGAATCGTTAAATTCTTGTAAACCCCTGTACTGTTGAAGTTCTTGAGATTCGCTATTTGGTCATTAGCGAAATCGTTGAGTGTTAGACTGGAACCAATCCCTTCTGTGCCTACTACAACCCCATTAGCTGTTTCATTTGGGCTTAGATAGATATATATTCTGACTGGTTGAGATGCATTTTCTGTTTCACTTCTGTCTATCGCTAAGTTTTTTGGGAACGTTATGTTAAAACCTGCTGCGCTCGAAAATGTCGTGTTGTTCCCAACCGTCGCTTGTGTTGCAGGGATCGGAGTTGGTGTAGGGGTGGTGTTAGACGTGCAGCCCGCCGTTATCGCTGCTACTACTAATAGCGCTACAACCGTTAGCGCGGCAATTAGGTTGCGATTCTTCATTATATCAGCTCTCGCCTATATGAAAATCTTCTAGAAAATAAAGGTTTGCATACCACGTGCAGCTTATATTGAACGAGAGCACATCTCGGTTAGTGCCGGCGGGCCCAATAAGTCTTTATTCGAAAAGCAACTTCCATGAAGATAAACAAATCATAAATCGTCGCGGCTTGTTTGGATGTTTCACGTTTTACGAGCTGCCCTTGAGAGTAGTAGGCTTGTGGTTTTCAACAAGGTAGACACAAGGCGAACCATATGAGTAAATATTCAACGAGACTAGACGAGCTACCTCCGTACCTTTTCGCACAAATCGATGCGCTCAAGGCAGAAAGGGAGGCACAGGGCATCGATATCATTGATTTAGGAGTGGGTGATCCGGATCAGCCGACGCCTGCACATATCGTCGATTCACTCGTGAGCGCCGCGCACAAAGGGGTGAACCATCGGTACCCCTCTTCAGAAGGCATGTTGTCGTACCGGCAAGCGGTGAGTGAGTGGTACGCAAAGGAAAGCATCGACCTCGATCCGACGAGCGAGGTATTGGCGCTGATTGGGTCAA
>DASVJT010000271.1:0-1902 GCA_036385775.1 archaeon | reverse complement strand
CGAGTCTGTTACTGGGATCTCCGAGGAAATGGCTGACGTCGGGATGTCAGTTCAACGTGCTGAGGAAAAGACAGAAACGATGAAAGCGCGATCACAGGCGCTTGATGAACTTATTGACTCCGGTACGCTCGAAGATTTGACTAGCGATCAGACGAAGGTCGAAGAGGAGCTCAGCAAGATTAAGTCAAGCGACGAGGTCGACCAAGAGCTTCAAATTCTTAAGCAAGAGGCCACTCCAAAGAAGAAAGCCAAGACAGAAGAGAACCAGGAGGCTCAGCAATGATAGTGCGCATCCTCGGCGACAACCAGTACGTGCTCGACAGCAAGTATCTCGATAAACTCAATGAGCTCGATAACCGCATGGTCGATCACCTCTACAACGAGGAGGTCGATAAATTCAATAGCTGCCTTAAAGAGATGATTCACACCGTTCGAGAGAAGGGCACGCCACTCGATCCGGCAGAGATCCGCCCATCAGATCTGATAGTTCCGTCGCCTGATATCACAACTCAAGAGGCACGTCAGTTGTTCGCAAAGGAAGGCATTATTCCAGACTAGCCACAACTAAAGCGGCACATCCCAAAGAGGGTACCAACGTTCGAGCTCCTGTTCTATCGGCAGCTCACGCTGCAAGACTGACCGAAGTCTGAACTCATAGGCGTAGTCGCGCTTGTGTTGCTTCGGTTCGACTGGCACAAAGGGATAAAACTTTCCACGTTTGTAGCTGTAAATCCACAAGACACTCTTTTGGTTCCGAAACGGGAAAACCGCACATAGAACCTGTTCGCCGTATCCTCCGTCGATAAGCGTTGAGCTCACTGCATGGATGTCGGAAACTAAATTTTCAAACTGCGCGTCAGTAACGACAACCCACGCGTAGCCAAACTCATCTTGCTTGACCTCAAAAGCGGTTTCACTTATTTTAAGTAACTCCACAATCTCGTTCTCACACTGAGCAAAGTCACCCGATTCAACAGGCATGAAGCAGATCCCCGCCTTCCCGGTTGAGCTCAAGCTAAACTCAGTGTTAAGCGTGATGTAGGCAGTTGCCATTGAAAACAAACTGTCCACTTTTGGGGCTACACCCTTTGTCCGTCCGAGCAATGAATCCAAGAATCCCATGACAGTTTGACCGTTAGTTCTCGAAATTTTTTACGCGCACGGAGACAGGTGGCTGCGCTTATGCGCCTTGCGATATTTCATTCTCGTTGCATCGATGATGCTACCTGTTTAGTACAGTGGAGCCTTCTGAAGTAAAACGAATGCCGCTCAAATCTGCAATGATCTGCCCTGGCGTCGTTACTCCCTCATCGTAAGTGACGCAAATCGTAAACAAATCAGCGATTACTTCGACTTTTATTATGCCTTTTCGCTGTACAAGGAATTTCACGAGCTCAGCCGCATCCGAACCTTCTCGCAACTCGTGCAAGCGGATTTTTACCCTCTTTATGTGTTTCTGATCAGAGTGCATCTATTTGCTTTGCATGTTGCCTCATCAGTAGATAAAAATGCCCCCCTAGCAAATCTGAGGTCATAATCGCACGCAGAGCTATAAGAGCGGTATTTAAAAGACTAGTCGAGAAAACAGACCGGCATAATGCGTGGCCCTGAGGAATTTTAAGGCTGTTTTCCCCTACAAATAGCTATTTACCTCAGCAAGCAAACCGTTAGTTGATGAATGAGACTGAAGCCATTCTCTTTGACGCTTATGGCACCGTGCTCGATGTCGGTACGTACCACCGCGACATCACTCAACACGTTGTTCAACAGTCAAAAACGTTGTTTGGCATCGCAACCTCAGTGGACGAGTTCAACGCATACTGGAATAAAGAGTTTGAACTCGCTTTTCACGACGTGATCGCTTACTGCGGCGAGTTTAGAAATATGCGCGATCTTTATGGA
>DASVJT010000270.1:0-2230 GCA_036385775.1 archaeon | reverse complement strand
ACGAGTAAATGCTGTGACTGGTGCACCCCGTCTCTCAACGCCAAAAAAGGGAAATGCTTGACTAAATTTTCCATCCTCGAAAGCTGCGACTGCGAGAAGTTCGGCGGCAGTAACGGAGCCTTGACCGCCTCTGCCGTGTATTCGTACCTCTTTCACTTAATGGCCTCCATTGCTCATCTTTAGACGTTCAATATAATTTAATTCTTTCTAACCCGATAGCTTGATATTAACGCTTTTTGACAATTTCTAGCAGTTGGAACAACTATCTGATAAGTTTACACAGCTTAGATAGTGCGATTGAATGCTTTATACTTTAGTGATGCACGATCCGTTCCGTCAGAACTCGACGGGGATTCCTAAAAGATCGGAGGCGCCATCCCATACGTCTTTGGCAATAGTAGCGCACCCCTTTGCAGCGCTCCACTGCTCAAGAACAATTGAAGGAATGCTCAGGTGCTCTTCTAATAAATCTTTAATTTTAGGCGCAGCGGAGCCTGCCAAGAATATTGCGTTATCCGTCGTATAATCGCGAAGGAGAACCTGTAATGCGCTGATCTCCATAGCTGCATACAACGCTAAGGTCTCTATCATCTCGCGCTCATCGAGGTGACGTTTTAAAAGACCGCCGCGAGAAAACGCTTCGTTAGCAGTCATAAATCCGTTGTCTACATCCCGTATCGCTTGTAGGTCTAACGGCCCTTGCACCACCCCCGGGGCAAATATTGCTGCGTCAATTGCCCCGATGATACGCGACTCAGCGACGGCCAGAGATACCGTATTCGAACTTATATCGCAAAGGATGAAGTCTTGTTCATTGTAATGCTTTAAAATATAATAAGCCACTCCAACCTTTTCAGGTGAGGCCCCATGAGAGAAGAACTTCATACGAGCGTCTATATTTGACTGATCGTGAATTCCTGGCAACACGATAGCAGGCGCATTCGACCTGTAAATTGCATCATAGACCGCTGTACCTCCCCCAACATAAGATCCGGCTCCGCCTTGAGCTTTTAGACCCCTATTGTTTACCTTTTTTATGTTAGTTATCGTTGTAATGCCGTCTCCCATAGAGTAAGTGAGACCGATAAGGTTGACAAACTCCAGTTTGAGATTTAATCCCTCTTCTATGTCGTTAATGACGGAAGATTCGGCAATTCTCTCTCTCGGAAGCTCTAGCTTTCTGTTATCTAATGTCGCAAAACGAACAGCCTGGGTGCCGTGGTCAACGCCGATGAACATGGTCTTCTATAGATAAGTCCGACGAAGAAGAGCCTCAGGCGGAATTCGAATCCGCGACCTCGTCCTGTCTGTGTTCGATCGTGGAAACGTACCAAGGACGCGCTATACCAGGCTTAGCCACTGAGGCATCAGAATTCATATTTATATACTAGGTTACTATATAAATATTTTGAGTCGGGCTATGACGCCGTTAGACGGTCAGAGGCCTAAAAACAAGCTTTTGGGCTTATCCGCTGTTGGTGACATGATATAGTCTAGTAATAAGCTAACACGAATTATGGGGGAGTTATCTATTAGAAACGCGGAGTTGCTTGTCAATAAAATAGCAGCGGGTGAGTTAGGCTTCCATCAAGTTGATCTTCCCGCTTCTGAGGCCGTAGAAATCAGGCGCAAGGCGGTCGAAAAGTTAACTGGCGCTGATTTAGGCGGAATAAGCGCATACGTAATAGATGCAGAATCGTCTTCAAAACGTAACATAGAAAATATGATTGGGGCCGTTCAAGTGCCCGTTGGCATTGCTGGGCCTTTGGCAGTCTCAGGCGAATATGCAAATGGGGAGTTTTATGTGCCGTTAGCTACGACAGAGGGGGCTTTGGTCGCGTCTGTGAACCGGGGCTCTAAGGCGATTACAGAAGCCGGAGGTGCTTGTGTTCGGATCCTCAATGACGAAATGACTCGTGCTCCTGTCTTTGCAGTCAGCAATATAGCTGAAGCGCAGCGTGTTGTTGCATGGGTGAAAAAACCAGCTAATTTTGCTAAGCTTCAACAGGCTACAGAGGAGACCACTAAGCACGGAAAGCTCCTCAGGATAGACCCGTACGTCGTCGCTGATAATGTCTTCTTAAGGTGCGCTTTTGACACCAAAGACGCGCTTGGTATGAATATGGTCACAATTGCTACTGACCGACTGGCTGACATTATCGTCGATGAGCTTAATATTCGGCTTGTCGCACTTTCGGGCAATATGTGTATAGATAAAAAACCCGCGGCT
>DASVJT010000269.1:0-3829 GCA_036385775.1 archaeon | reverse complement strand
CACCTCCAAAGAGATCCCAGCATTACCGCCGCCCGCCCAAGGAGTCTCCTTATACGTAATAGCGGCGGGTTCTGCTCCAAGTTCGTGTAGCAGACTATCGCAATACTGCACAGTTTCGTTTTTCCAATAGATTTGGCAATCAGGATCATTAAATGCGTGATGGGCCATCATTTCAAAGTTAGTTAGGTGCCTGCCACTTTTCCCGACCGTATCGATGTCTTTCAGGCGAATACAAGGTTGTGATATAGTCAGTGGGTTAGCTGGTGGAGGGATCTTACCGGAGGTTACGAGCGGCTGAAAATCGTATATTGAAGCGTTAACTAGCAGCACATCTTCCCTCCACCTAGCAATTACAGGGTACGGTAAGACGCGAACGTGCCCCCGGCGCTCAAAAAACGAAAGATAGGATTCCCTAAGGTCATTAAGTTCGCGTTTTTTCAAAACGGGAGCCCCGATAAACGTATATGGCGCGCACGGTGCATCACCACACGTTTTTTGCTCTTCTCGCGCCCAAAAGCGGCTGCCACAGCTTTCGCATGATCTGAGTTGAAAGTTATTGCTCAGATATTCAACAGTGCCTAGGCTTAACTGCTTATTTGACATTTAGCACACGTCACGTGACAATTTTAGCTTAAAAAGGCCGGTTTGCCCTTTTTTAGTAACTGTGTAGGAAAGTATTAAAACGTTGCGCAGCTTATAAAGACCATATGAGTGAAGAGAGAGCCACCGAAGACGCTCAAGACGTCGTAAAGAGGCTAAAGAAGCTAGTCGAGGCAGAATGTGGCCCCATCTTCATTTCTAAGATGCAAATCAGGGAACTTGTGGATTTGTATAGGACGTATAAAAAGGAGTATGGCCAAGGTTTTGCTGCTGAAGAGATACAAAACAGAATTAAATCACATTTGAAATAAAAAGCTACACAAGGTTTATCTTTTCAAATGTTTATAACTCGACCAAGAGAGTGATTTTAGTGGACATTGAAAAACTGCATCGCGGAACCGAATTGGTTAAAAGGGGCTTCGCTAAGATGCAGAAAGGCGGGGTCATAATGGATGTGACCACTGCAGAACAAGCAATCATAGCCGAAAAAGCCGGAGCTGTTGCAGTAATGGCTCTCCACGCTGTTCCTGCAGATATACGTAAGGCTGGAGGTGTCGCGCGAATGGCCGACCCCTTAATAATCTCTGAGATTATCGATGCTGTTTCGATACCGGTCATGGCCAAGACAAGGATTGGCCATTTCATGGAAGCAGAAATCTTAGAAGCGCTTGGCGTTGATATGATCGATGAGTCTGAAGTATTGACCCCCGCTGATGAGCAATTTCACATCGATAAGCTCCGTTTTACCACGCCGTTTATATGCGGCGCACGGGACCTTGGAGAAGCCCTAAGGCGGATTAACGAAGGCGCTGCGATGATCCGAACGAAGGGCGAAGCGGGAACTGGTGATGTATCAGAAGCTGTGCGACACATGCACGTTATTATGGGTAAGATAAGAGAACTCAAAGGTAAATCTGAGCAAGAAATCGGCCTTGTAGCACGCGAAATTCAGGCACCCGCCGATCTAACAGCCGAAACTGCTGAGATGCAGAGATTGCCCGTAGTTAACTTCGCTGCTGGCGGTATCGCCACACCAGCCGATGCGGCACTTATGATGCGCATGGGCGCTGACGGGGTTTTCGTTGGTTCGGGAATCTTCAAATCAGAACAGCCCGAAGTGATGGCTAAGGCTATAGTTGAAGCAGTTAACAGCTTTGACGATCCAAAAGCACTCGCGGAGATCTCCAAAGGTCTAGGACTACCTATGAAAGGTTTGTCTGTAGGTCAGATACCTAAGGAAGAAATTTTGCAGACCCGCGGTTGGTAAGAGAAGTATCCGACATCTACCGGTATATACATCAAATGCTAATCGGAGGCGTGGATTCCTGGTAATAATACGAAATTTGTTTTTTAATCTTTGACGATTTTAGCTTTCTGACTTCATGCACGGTTGCTAGGACATAAATGAGAACTGGTTAGCTACCGTTATCCAGGTAAAAAAAGTTGCCGTGGATACGTGAACTCACGATCCACTGACGTATCATTGAATTTAACGTAGTGACTGAACAAAATCACTAGCTTGCTTTCTCACTGCTGCGAGCAAGTCTGAGTAGTCTCGCAAAGAAAGGGTAAGTGGTATCAGTTCACCTAGAGAGGACGTACTGGGCCACTGGGCCGGAGCTGGAGTGTTCAATACAACGTAGTTCTGGTTTTGAATGTTCGCCGTTTCCAATATTTTCTCAAGCGCAAATATTGAACGGTTTTCAAATACGGGGATTATATATTCTTCAATTGTCGGAAACGCGTCGCCCTCACGCGTATAGTTTACGTACATCTTTGAATTAATTAACCTATGGGGAGGAAATACATCCTCGCTGCTAATATTAACGTAAGCCGCCGTATCCCATTCCGTCGAGCTGTAAAGCTCACGCTGCATCCAATTGAGGTCACTTCTTCGATTCAATGATTTCGCTATATCGACACATTTCAGCAGAATGATACTCAGAATCTCATTAGAGTCGAGGTCTTCTTTGACTTCCGCGATCTTTGTGGCTAGACTCTGTTCATCTATAACCGACTCAGCTGGCGTTATAGCCTCACTGTAACCTAAAGCAGTGAGCTCTTCATGAATCTCGACAGCCTGATCAGCACTGGCTGTAACTGCTGCCACATTAACGTTACCCTTAACTATTGTGGTCGTATCATGAGGAAGTTGCGGTGCTGGCACGTCCTTCCTTTCCTCTAAATGTAAATCCTCAGTAAGGACAGATGTAGGTGAGTGAACAACGTCCTTCTCCGGTTCCTCCGAAAGCGGTATCGCTGTCGGTTCTGTTTTGGGAACCGCTATCTCTTCAAAGCTTTCGGTATCAAGGGCTTCCTGATTGACGGACTTTCTAACTTCCTGTGCCGTCGAACTCCGTCTGCGGGCTCTAATAACTAACGCAACAGCAATAATTATTATCAAAACAGCCAACCCAATTGCTATAATAACTCCCGTGCTTTGAGAGAGCTGCAAGTTACTCGGCAGTTGGGGGACAGTCTGTAAGATCGACATTAAATCACCTCAGAAACTACTTATGAGTATAGATGGATGCTTATAGATAAACCCTCTGGTGCGTCGCGTTTCGCTAGAGCAAGCAGCTCGTCTGGTGAAGGTGCTTCGCATTTCCAACTTAAGCATCCAAATATTCACTTTTCTCTGGGGATATTAATCGCGTATAGTGAAGCCTTGGAAAGAACTTCTTCTGCTTACCGAAATAAAAAGAGACCGAAAAAACGCTTTTGAATGTGCATGATTGAGGAGTCAGTTTCTGCTTCGCTTACTACATGCTTCTTGCTAAAAAACCAGTTTTTTTGTGGGAAGCAGAAAAACAAACGCAATGCTTGTATTTTGTTGAAAATAGTTCTTAGAGCCTATAATGGTAATCAATTTTTCATTGTCTAATTAGACAGAAGATATGACAGATAAACGAGTAAGCCAATGAAACGACCAGCGCTGTTGATATGGAAACGTTTTTAGACTAGAAGAGCCTAACGAAGGGTTGGCCTTTCTACTGGGGTTTCTAATAAATTGGGAGGTGCGCAATGACATTTAAGGACTCACTTATATCTGCATTGCTGATAATCGCAGTAATTGTTATACTAATCCTGTTTTTGCTACTTGGTTGGTGGATAGGAAGTCTAATACTCCCGATGCTTGCGTTCAGTGGCTGGCTTAATATCTTCGCTATCATCATCCAAACCGTAGTCGGTTTACTAATAATTGGAGTAGTTATCGTAATTGTCGGCT
>DASVJT010000268.1:0-3026 GCA_036385775.1 archaeon | reverse complement strand
CGATGCGTACGTACCCTACGGTGAATTATGAAAACCCAAACCCGCCAAATTATCATAGACGACACGACGCTCAGGGATGGTGAGCAATCGGCCGGAGTCGCTTTTTCGCTGGACGAAAAGCTGGCGATTGCAACCCGGTTGGCGGGTTTGGGGGTGCGGGAACTGGAGATAGGCATTCCGGCAATGGGCGCGGTCGAAAGAGAAGAAATCAAGGCCATTGCCGCTTTAGGATTACCTTCAACGCTACTGGTCTGGTCAAGAATGAGGCGGGATGATTTATATACCTGTTTAGGCTTGAATGTGAACAAGGTTGATTTATCTATTTCGGCTTCCGACCAGCATATTCAACATAAGCTTAAACAAAGCCGGCAGTGGGTTTTAAATACCATTACCAGCTGTGTGCAGGAAGCACGGAGCTTAGGGTTGGACGTGTGCGTAGGGATGGAAGATGCCTCGCGAGCAGACCTGGATTTTTTAATACGTATGACCGAAACTGCGCAGCAGGCCGGGGCGAGCAGAATTCGTTTTGCCGATACGGTAGGTATTATGGAACCGTTTGGGGTCTTTGAAACCATCAAAAAATTAAGAGCGGCAACCGATCTGGAAATAGAAATGCATGCCCATGATGATTTGGGGCTTGCTACTGCCAATACGCTGGCAGCGGCGTTGGCAGGTGCGACTCATGTTAATACTACGGTAAATGGACTGGGTGAACGTGCGGGCAATGCGGCCCTGGAAGAGGTTGTGGTCGGCTTGAAGCAATTGTATGGCTTTGAAACGGGCATCAATCTACAGCATTTTCCGTTGCTGTCCGAACAAGTTGCCAGTGCATCCGGCGATGCCATCGGTAGTCGTAAAAGTTTGATTGGAACAAACGTATTCAGTCATGAAGCAGGCATTCATGTCGACGGACTGCTAAAAGACCCGAATAATTATCAAGGTGTTGATCCTGCAATAGTCGGGCGCAGTCATCAACTGGTTCTCGGTAAACATTCAGGTACTCAAGGTGTAATTCATGCCTATAAACAGATAGGCATAGCCGTTACCCGTTTACAGGCACAAAAATTGTTATCTCAAGTCAGGTTGTTTGTAAGTCACGGCGAAACCGTTCTAAACTTCTTGACTTTGGCATCGCAATACAACTTTTCTAGAATTATCCGTCATGCGCAGGTAATCGAACACCCGTCGTACATTACGCGCCAGCTTTTCGATGGTGGACGCAACACTGTCTTTACTAATGGATTTAATCAACCCAGTGGCAAATCTGCGTAGACAGGTTATGTTTTCAGGTCCATGGCCTTTACGTATCGTGCAACGATCTTCATTCCAATTCCAATCGAGTAGGTAATGATGACTCTCAACACCCCAATGGTCTCGATTGAACTTGAGTACTTGTTCGGCGTTGGCGCTCATCGGAGAGTGACTGGTCAGGCCATAAGCAATGTCGTTGGTTTCTTTGCCGCTTTTTTTGTCGATGGTGTGACGTCGTATGGCAAATATTTGACCGACAAAAGGAAAATCAAGGTAGTCGTTCAGTTGCGTAGATGTCCAAATCGAGCGTGACTCAATGCGGCCATGCGCCAAGGTGTACGGTTCGCTGTAGTCAGGCGTTTTGGGATTTTCAAAGGCAAGGCGAATGTCTTGAGCTAGCGTGAGTTGGTTGTCTTTGGCGGTAAATACATAATGGGCTAGGCGGTCTTCGACAAGATAGTGTGCCAGCTTACGCTGTGTTAGAAGTGCGTCGCCCGTGATCGTTTGACCGGCAATATCCACCAGTGTATTCATAACCGGGATGAACATCCCGATTTCGTTGGTCTGTTTGAGTTCATCGCTCCCTTTTACGGGTAAAGCGCCAACTTTTTTTTAGTGTGGCAGCGACCTGTCTGATGCCCTATGACACCCAGGATATGCGTTTGACGACCCTCTTCATCAATGGCGTTACGCATGGTTTTACCATCAACGGCCAAGCCTTCATCTTCTTTGGCGAATTGTTCGTTCCAGTTTTGTAGCGCAAGATCAAGTTGTTCAGGATCGACGCTAATCAGGGTTTCTCTGAAAGTGGAACGACTCGGTACATCATAACGTCCCTTGCGTTTGCGGCAGCCGAAGCGGGCCCGTGCTTTTTGGCCTAAGTCTTCCACCCAGCCGCTAATCGCTTTGTAGCCCTCCATACCACAGAGCACAGCGCCCGTGGCAAGAGCCAGAATACATGGCAGGGAATGGCGTTGACCCTGCTTGCGGCGTGGGTCGGGAATATCAACAAAAAACTCAGGTAAAGTGCGCATATGATCAGCGGTTAACATGATTTTTGGTGCTCCATAGTCATAACAAGGGTCAAGAATAGATTGAGATAAACGGGCTTGAGAACGCTTCTCCAAGGGTCGGACAAATATCTGCTTGGGCTGTTGAGCGGTGGTGCCATAGCCTTGTCGAGTACGGCGGAAGCCACGGGTATCGCCCACCTGCACCCAGTTAGCAGCACGATAAATCGTTCCATGAAACAACTGAGGATCAACGAAAGTTTCTAACAATAATAAGGGATAGCCGAAGCGCTGCTGCCAATCCTGAGAAATGCGACGTTCACACAAGGAAAGAACGCGGGACGCAAGATTTGGATAATGGTGTTCGGGAAGAATCAGAAAGCGACTATTGTTAGCAATCAGGTGTAGACGATCATATTGATACCGGTAGCTCCAGCCGATCCACTGATCGCGCGCCGCACATTTCCAAGCTGCGGCAGAGAAACTGATTAATGCCAGCCATTCATTATGATAACTTGCGACATACCACAGGGTATGACCAATCTTTGGTAAGGCTCCCAGATAGTGGTGTGCCTTCATTAAAGATTGAAAACGCTCCTGCTCATTCGGCTGTACTGGCTGTATGATGACCTCTTGAAGGTTCAATGCGTTTATCCCAAACAAAAAATTTCAGGATGATTTATATCTGAAAAAATAGGTTTTGTCCAGAATTAGTTATATTAGATTGATTTTAAATGTAAAACTATAGAGAACTGTTTCGCCGTG
>DASVJT010000267.1:0-4122 GCA_036385775.1 archaeon | reverse complement strand
GCGTTGATATCGAGATACTTTTAGTTTGACTTCAGCCCCAAAAATTGACTCTTCAAATGACACCTCGACGTCGGCTTGTAAATCAGGACCTCTTCGCGGACCTGACGGACGCGTCCTTGTTTGGGTTCCGAATGGACTGGTACCGAAGCCCCCTCCGAAGAATGTCTCGAAGATATCTGAAACGTCGCCAAATCCGGCGTAATCGCTGAATCCTGCACCAGACGAGGCTTGCCCGAAACCTGCTTGGCCAACCCTATCATAGGTTGAGCGTTTGCTTGGATTGCTGAGTGTCTCATAAGCCTCAGTAATCTCCTTAAACTTGTCTTCTGCCTCGCTTTTGTCGGCGCAGACATCAGGATGATATTTTAATGCAAGTTTTCGATAGGCTTTCTTTATCTCTGCCTCTGTGGCAGTCTTGTCGACTCCTAACACTTCGTAATAATCACGATTCATGAGGTCTAATTAAGCACTACTTCTCGTCGACTACCTCGTAGTCCGATTCTTCGGTTGGGGGTTCTTGTTTTGCATCTTCTGCAGTCTTTGCGTAGAGCTCGGTCGTAATTTGATAAATCGTGTTCGTTAGTTGTTCTGTTGCCTGTTTAATTGCTTGGATGTCTGTACCGTTGAGGGCCTCGTGCACTTTTTCGATTTCGGTCGAAACCTTACTCTTACTAGAAGCGTCGACCTTATCTCCAGACTCTCTCAACGTTTTTTCGGCCGTATATACCATAGAATCCGCGCCGTTTCTGATCTCCGCTTCTTCTTTCTTCTTTCGATCCTCATCAGCGTGGACCTTAGCGTCTTTGACCAATCGATCAATCTCTTCGTCACTTAGGCCGCTAGTTGACGTAATAGTAATCTTCTGCTCGTTACCCGTTCCTAAATCCTTTGCCGAAACGTGCACAATGCCGTTAGCGTCTATATCGAAAGTGACTTCGATTTGAGGAACGCCTCGCGGTGCAGGGGGGATTCCGACCAACTGAAATCGCCCGAGTGTTTTGTTTCCGACAGCCATTTCTCGTTCACCCTGAAGTACGTGAATCTCGACAGAGGTCTGGCTATCAGCTGCAGTCGAAAAAATTTGAGATTTCTTGGTAGGAATGGTGGTATTTTTCTCTATCAGTTTAGTGAATACGGCGCCGAGGGTTTCTATTCCCAAGGATAATGGAGTGACGTCGAGCAGCAACACGTCTTTCACCTCGCCGACAAGAATGCCGGCTTGGATTGCAGCGCCGATTGCTACGCATTCATCCGGGTTAATTCCACGATCAGGCTCTTTGCCTAAGTACTGCTTTATCGCGTTTTGCACCGCAGGAGTGCGAGTGGAGCCCCCTACTAGTAGGATGCGGTCGATATCCTTTGGCTCAAGCTTTGCGTCTTTCATAGCTTGTCTCATCGGCCCCATCGTTTTTTCGACCAAATCCTCAGTCAGCTTGTCAAACTGCGCCCTCGTTAACGACATATCCAAGTGCTTTGGGCCATTTTGATCGGCAGTGATAAACGGGAGGTTTATTGCGGCACTGGTCAGCGTTGACAACTCGATCTTAGCCTTCTCTGCCGCCTCCTTGAGCCTCTGCAAGGCCATCTTATCGGTTCTGAGATCGATGCCTTGGTCCTTCTTGAACTGATCGGCAAGATAGTCGATAATCCTTTGATCAAAGTCATCGCCACCGAGCAGGTTGTTGCCGTTAGTAGCTTTTACGTGAAATACCCCGTCACCGATATCTAATATCGACACGTCAAATGTTCCGCCGCCAAGATCAAAAACCAAAATCTTCTGGTCTTCTGCTTTGTCCAAGCCGTACGCAAGGGCAGATGCTGTTGGTTCATTAATAATCCGCAAGACTTCAAGACCTGCTATAGTTCCCGCGTCTTTCGTGGCTTGACGCTGACTATCGTTGAAATACGCAGGGACTGTTACAACGGCTTGACTTACCTTCTCACCAAGATAATTCTCAGCATCTTGCCGCAATTTCTGTATGATCATTGCTGAGATTTCTTGTGGTGTGTAGGTCTTACCTTCAATGGCGACTGTGAAGTCGGAGCCCATCTTCCTTTTTATAGACGAAATCGTGTGATCTGGATTAGTAATCGCCTGTCTTTTTGCAATCTCGCCTACAACTCGTTCATTCTTCACGAAAGCTACTACGGAGGGCGTCGTTCGATTTCCCTCTGCGTTTGGAATTACTACAGGTTCGCCCCCTTCCATGACTGCAACGACAGAGTTAGTCGTTCCTAAATCTATGCCTATTACTTTGCTCATCTGTCCACCTTATTTGTGTTTTTGTTAACCTTCACTTTGGAATGTCGAATCACCTTTTCATGAAGCTTATATCCCTTTTGAATCTCCTCAGTTATCACGTTATCTGGTAGGTTAATATCACCTTCAGTCATAACCGCTTCGTGCACATGTGGATCAAACAACTCTTCAACCGACTTTATGCGCGTGACGCCGGTCCTGCCAAGAATATCGCATAGTTCTTTGCGTATCAATTCGATTCCTTCAGAAATTCCTTGGTTGCTCTCAGTCTGAACTGCCTGAGCAGCTCGTTCAAGGTTGTCAGAGATAACAAGCAATTCCTTAATCAGTCCGATAGATGCGTACTTTGACTGATGCTCCCCTTGTGTCTTAGTTCGCCGCTTAAAGTTTTCAAAGTCAGCCTGAAGCCTTTGTAGGCGCGAGAAGTATTCTTCATTCTGTTTCTTGACGCTGTCAAGTTCCTCTAAAAGAGCTGTTTCCTCAGCGGGAATTTCAACTTCGATAAGCTCCTGGTCATCATCTTGTGGAATCGGCTATACCCCCAGAAAAAGTCTGCATTTTTTTGTATGTTTGCACTTCTATATAAAAGCTCTTAAGAGGGCTAAATTGAAAAAGATTGAGTCTGTGCCCTTTCTTAAGTTCTATTGTACATCTAATCGTTTCAGCAAGCCGCTCCAATTCTGCTACTTCCAGCATCTACACTGTGAAACTCCGTAAAAATTTAAAATCGCAGGATTGCGTCTACGGAACTTTTACTGCCTTAAACAATGTTGCTGTAATTGTCGATATTCTTTCTGATTGTCGTTGCCGATTCAACGGTGCAGTGCACTCCAATGATTTTTCCCGCCTCGACGAGGATCCCATGCCCAAAACGACAATTCTCTCCAATTATTGCGCCCAGGTTCATTACATGGTGGAGCTCTCCATCGAGAAACGGCATCGCAATCTTTGTTTGCTCAGTAATGAAATGCGAACCGATCATCGTATTTTTACCTATAATTGAGTTTGCGACGAGCGAATGAGAGCCCAACCGCACATCATTCATTATCAATGAGTTTCGCACTTCAGTAAATGAGTCGATAGTAACACCGTTGCCAATGCTAGTTGACGGTAAAATGGTGACGTTAGGTCCAATCTCAACATCTCTGCCCACAACTACCGGTCCAAGCACGTAAGATCCTGATCTTATAATTGAATTCTCTCCAACGATAACGCTGCCTCGCACTTTCGCATCATCTTCTATCTGGCCATCCTGCTGCGAGGATACATCTTTGACAGAGGAAAGCACTGCAGCGTTTGCATTGAGCAGATCCCACGGATAGCTCGCGTCGATCCACATAGATGTCGTATGAACCCCTGTAACATCGTAATGCTTCTCAATCATCCTCTGAATGGTGTCAGTGATCTCGTATTCTCCTCTTGTGGATATCTTGGTGTAGGGAATCTCATTGAATACTGCAGGCGCAAAAACATAGATGCCTGTGTTAATATAATGGCTAATATCCGTGCCAGGTTTTTCGACTATTTGCGTTACGCGGGGCCCTTCCGTTGTTACGACTCCATAACCTTTGATGTTTTCTTTCACAGTCAAAAGTAGCGTTACGTCGCCGGACGCATTTCCCAGGACTTCTTCAATAGCCTCCGGGCTGATTAAGTTATCACCGTTTAGAACTAAGAATTTGTCTTCGATTGAATCTTCAGCTAACTTAATAGCGTGGGCTGTTCCGAGCTGTTGTGGCTGCTCAACATATGTTATTTTTACGCCGAAGTTCTTCCCACCTTCGAAATAATTCATTACTTTTTCTTTCTTGTAGCCGACTACAAGACTTATTTCGGTAACACCGCTCCGAGCGAGAGAGTCA
>DASVJT010000266.1:0-2657 GCA_036385775.1 archaeon | reverse complement strand
AACCACGAAAGCAAAATGTTGCGGATTACTCGAAAATCGGCCTGTCGGCTCGTCAATCCGATCCCGAAGAGCGCCCCGACCGATACGTGTGTTGTGGACACAGGCAGTCCGAACAGACGGGTGTTGATTCTATATAATGTGAATTATACGTAAACGTGGGAACCATATTGATCAATCTTATCCCAAAACTGTTGCCATCTACCTTTGGACTGAACCAATGCACGTAAAGATAAAATCACTTTAGCCCCTTGGTCTTTCCAGCGCATACCTGAACCACAAAGTCGTTGCTTCACCAACGTCTTGCAAGCGGCTTCGGTGACGCCTGAACCAATGGGTAAGTTTTTTTCTATATGCATTGCATAATCCATCATCTGATTATGATTCTTAAAATAGGTTAGCGCGGCCTGCAAATTCTCTTTGATTGTTTTTGTCAGGCTATTTTTTTGGGCCAATTTTTCCATTTCACTGATGAGTGTTTCGGCTGCACCCGGTTCACGTTTGAGTTGTTTACAGCGTTCATTCAGCCAAATTGTGCGCTTGGGTTTATCCGTTTTTCCTGGATAGGCGGCGTAAGAGACGTTTGCCAGATACTCAGTGACGTGAAAAAAGTCCAGTAATTGACGACTGGTATGTTGCTCTAAAAATGACCAATTATTTTTTGCCCCATCCGCTATCCCTAACCCGGACAAGCCGGAACCAAAAAGGGTAAACTACCCCCAAGATATTGTTTTACTGTGAGGGCTCTGACTATGTCAACACATCTTATTGAACGTTATAACAATGATCTGCTGGGCGTCCTTTCTTGCTATGACCGAGTGGTCATAACGGGAACTTTGCCGGGAGTTTGTTATGCCCGCGGCATGACGAGTTATCTCTATGCTCACCAGATCAAAGTATTCGATTACGCCAAAGAATTTGCCGATCCTCTACGCAACCAAATTCGCGAAAATGCACAGATGCTCGCCAAAGCTCACGGGGTAGTTATTGAGCATGTTAACAACTCGCACTTGCGTAAAGAAGACCTCGTGTCGAAAATCCTAGCGCAACGCGGCGATCATCCCGGTTTAGTGCATATCCTGTCGGCCATGGAAGCGTGTTCCGCCTACGAACCTTGGCACGACAAACAAACCCATAAAACCTACCTACGCTCGACCCCTGGCAAATGCTTGCATTATTATTTCTATTTTATGGATGCCGAAGTGGGACTCTGCTACCTACGCGTGCCGACCTGGTGTCCCTTCCGCTTGCAATTTTATTGCAACGGCCATTCTTGGTTGGCTCGTAAGCTCACTGCTGAGGGTATCGGCTACGCAACGGCTGACAATGCTTTTATTCGAACCGACGATTTTGCACGGGCGCAACAACTGGCCGATGCGCTTCGGCCCGACGATCTACATCGGCTTCTCGATGCTTACGCTAATGTATGTTGTCCCGTGCTCGAAACGTTTGCTCAGTCTTATCATTGGAGCCTGATGCAAACCGAGTATTCGACCGATCTGGTGTTTACTTCCGAAGCCGCGTTAAAACCGCTCTACGAACAGCTGTCCCGGCAAGCGGTCATCGCCGTCAAAGCCGAAACCGTATCGAGTTTCCTCGGTAAAAAAATAACTCCTCAGTTAGCTCAGGAAATCGGCAGTCGACTCTCCACACGCTTCGAAGGCACCTGTATAAAACATCGCATGGGCAGCGCCTCAGTCAAAATTTACGACAAACAGGGTCGAGTGCTGCGCATCGAAACCACCACCAATGATGTCTCCTTTTTCAAACACCACCGCAAGGTGGAACACAAAAACGGTACCGAAACACGAGAACTGGCACCACTGAAAAAATCCATCTATAGCCTTATCGATCTACGGGAAATTCTCCTCGGTTGCAACCGACGCTATCTCGACTTCCTTTCCTCGCTGGATGACCATTCAGATGGACAACGCGCATTACAAAAGCTCACCGAACCTAAGACCGTCCAAAAGACAACCTGGCGGGGTTTTAATTTTTTCGCCGCAACTGATCAGGCATTGTTACGCGCGGTGTTGGACCCCAAATTTAATATACACGGATTCCGTCGAGCTGATTTGAAACCGTTTCTTCCCAAACTGTCCGATAGTTCACTATCACGCCAGATTAAACGCTTGCATATATTTGGCATGATCAAGCGTGTGCCTGGTACCTATCGTTGTTACCTAACCAAACTTGGCAGAGCCGCAACCGCAGCCTGTGTTCATGCAACAGAATTCAACATCCTGCCAACCCTTGCCGCTACTGCTTGAGAGACAAATTCATGTCAGAAAATGTAAAGACTTGGCTGGTAAGAGACTAACTGGACATCAGAACTCTGGGAGGAATCGCTGGATGAATAATCTAAACATTCGAGCACTTCGATCAAGTCTCCTTGGTACTATAGTCATGGTGGCACTTCTTTTTATTCCTGCGGGGACTTTTGACTACTGGCAGGCATGGTTCTTTATGGCCGTTTTTGTGTGATTAACCACCCCCGTTATTACGGATGCTTAGTGTGGCGCATGACGGTTTAATGACAGAGTTATCCATGTCAATTTGGAGGAGCCGGTGGCGGCGAACCGGGCGGTGGCGGCGGAATATTCGAGGTCGGCATCACATCTCGTTGGGATGTTGAGCCCGAGAATTGTCCCGACACTGGA
>DASVJT010000265.1:0-2077 GCA_036385775.1 archaeon | reverse complement strand
TGTCGCGCGGCGAAATCGCCCGCCGTATTTTCCGTCAGCTTGAGCGAGTGGTTAGCCAGCAGCGCTTGATCCTGCATGCGCGTTTTTAGTTAGTGTATGTCTATGCGTCGATTGGTTCGCAAATCGATTGCACGGAATGATTTGAGATTGCCGATACTCTGTTGATCGCGGTTGGGACCGATTTGAAGAGTGCCTGCGTATGTTTCTACTGAGACTGAATCGAAACTGAATGGTGTGGAATCATATTTGATTTCGCACCAATCAGAATCCAGAGTGTTAAACGTGAGGTTGCGGAACCGATTTAATATGCTGTCCATCGGAATCCGATCGGTAGATACGCCAACGTTGTGTTCGTAATCTCTCAGCTCGCTGGGCGTTTGGGGCCACCGCATGAGGGATTGATGATAAAAGGAGAAGAGAGTACTCAAGTAACTCACCTTAGATTCAATTTGAGCGCGGATCAGAATCCACTGGTACCTTTCGTTCCAAATACTGTCCGTGGAAGTTAGGAGCTTATCTCCCGTCTTCTCGCGGAATCGAACGGTGTCTTGCGCGACAAGCAATGATGAGCCGAGAACGATGAAGGAAAGAACAAGAAGCGCGAATTCTGCATGTTTCATAGATGTTTCCTTTTCTGCTGGCTAACGGACCGGAGCTAAGCTGACGGCGACGTACCGACGGATTGCCGTAGAATGCTCGCGCGTGGGGTGATGTATTATCATTTGGTGAACTCATCTCGTGCGGCGGAAAAGCACGCCGTATTTTCCAGCCTGTCCCGACATTTTCTGTCGGGATCAGCTTGAATACTATGACAAAGTCAAGCCGTTTTCAAGAGCAATGGTGGTATCGATTTGTAGTTTGGAATATACTCGGACTGTGATCTTACGAGTGCGCAGACAACTTTCAACAGCTTGTTGGCGATGTTGTTCAGAACCAGTCGCTTCGGTTTCCCTTCAGCTACTTTGCGCAAGTAATATCGTCGAAAATCCGGATCATGGGTGCTTACAGACATTGCCGCCAGATACAACAGCTTTCTCATCCGCGAAGGACCGAAACGCCGTGATCGTGGATGTCGGTAGACCGACGTGCCACTGGTGTGTTCGATCGGACTAATCCCAGTGTATGAAGCGATCTTCTTATGATTCCGCGTCCTAGCAAAACCACTGGTCATTACTACCAAGTTTGCTGCCAGAAGCATCCCGATTCCCGGTGTGCTTGTGATCGCAGTAATCATACGGTTAAAACTGTCATCCTGCTTTACCAACCGTTTGATTTCTTGGTCGATCTCCTTGATGTTCTGCGTTAATCTCGCAATGGCCTGCTCATAAGCCTGGATCGCGATCCGTGTGGTAATTATCTTGCGTTCCAAGGCCTTGAGAACGTTCAGATTGGCAATCTTCTGACTTGTAAATTGCTCACGGGCCGTCAGCAATACCCGCACTTGTTCCAAAACAGCCGCCGGCGGTGTCCACCATGATAGTTCATCGAAAAACCGGTGTCCATACTCAGCAATCTGCCTGGCATCAACGGTGTCGTTCTTGTGCGCTGATTGCTGGAAAGCCCGCTTGACCTTCAAGGGTGGCTCTACTGCCACATGGAACCCTCGCGAACACAAATAATAACACAACGCCTCTCCATACACACCAGTTGCTTCCAGACAGAACACCGCATTCTCCACGGTAAGACGGAGCTTTGCAAGCCAGCCTTTCAGCTCTTCGAACCCTTCAGGTTTATTATCGACCGAGAGCTCCGCAAGACCTGCTCCATCAGGTCCCTTCAGAGCCGCGATCGAAAGGCTCTCAGCTCCGATATCAACCCCAATGACATACTCCGTCTTCTTCATCCTTCCCTCCAGCTATACGAGAGCACACCCAAACGGTGGATTACGCTTTCTCTATTAAATTCGTCCCGAAGACGTTTATACTATGTAGCCTTCTCCACACGGAAGACCGGGTCTTCTTCAAGCTATAAGCTCAGTTGGCCTTGAGCGACGCTAGACTTAATCGGCCTTCCTAAGGTGCGCTATGAATGTATCAGTGAATTATCTTCTCTAGTCTAATAGAGCGACTGGTTAGGC
>DASVJT010000264.1:0-1515 GCA_036385775.1 archaeon | reverse complement strand
ATAAACAGACTTATTCTTTATAATGCTATTTATGATTCAGAATTAGCGCATTTAACGAATCGCGCCACTTTAAGAGATTGTAGCCTCGACATTGTAACAGAATAATCCGATCTTCTTGCATAAATGTAACGTTGAGTGTACGGTTCACAATCGATACTGCTTTAATATCGCTGTTTTGTATGAGATATGCACCGGACGAAAAATAAGGCTTTACATATAAGCACTTCTGATACAGCCTCATTGCCGCTGGTCTCTTAAAGGTGGTCAGCAAGCGATTTGATTCCACATCTTTAAGATTAAGCAGCATTGCGGTCATTGTTGCCAAGACAGGATGACGCTTAGCGACCTTTGTTACGTTCTTCTTACTAAAAACCGAGCCGATATAACGCTTGCGTACAATAGCTCGAGCTTGCGAGAGGAGCGATGCTGCCGTGAAGCTAACTAAGAGCACAGTAAATATGACTGTTATGATGAAGACGTAGAGCAGCCCCGGAAATAATTGCACCATGTGGGGTATTTACCGTCCAGACAAGTTTGTTCTAATAGTTCGTCACAACAATGCGAACATATTTCGTCCTACTGATTTGAATGTAGCTAAAGCTAGGTCTTTGCAGAGCTGTCCCGCCAACTATCAAGATTCGACAGTCTTCATTTCTCCAGCTTGCGTCTCTCGCGGTTAACCTTTTCTATTTACTGACACATCAACCGTATATGCTCGAATTGCGGCGCAACATGGCGCATCTATTGCTTGGCTCGTTTTTTGCTTTTTTAGTAGTAACCCTACCGCACGAACTAGTCATCGCCTGCAACGTGTTGCTCATCAGCGCGCTATTAATTTCTTCTTTTCTGTATCAGAAAAACAAAATTGCTTTATTAACATGGCTATTTACGCGCTTTGATCGCCCCGGAAAATTTACCGCGAAGGGTGCCATCATTTTTTTTGTAGGAACCCTAATTGCTGTATTACTCTTCTCCCCTTTGATTGCCGCATTAAGTATCCTTGTGCTTGCTATCAGTGATAGTCTCGCAACGATTGCAGGCCATTATGCAGGAAAACATATAGTTTTCAGAAAGAAGACAATTGAGGGCACCTTAGTTTTCTTTGCTTGCACTTTAGTGATACTCGTTTTTTTTAGTGTTGCGCCAATAAAAGCGCTACTAATTGCTCTGATTGTGTCTGCTACAGAACTTGTTACGCCAACATACCTCGATGATAACCTCACCATCCCATTCGCAACCGGTCTGCTTCTCAGTCTGCCGATCTTCGTCTGAAAAGCATCATGGAGAAAGAAATTCAGATATATACACGCCAGTCTGCTTCTAAAGCCAAGCTACCTATGAAACTACAACGTCAGCGTCATAATGAAAACGGGTTTATCGCTTAAGAAAACGTTTCTGGCTCACCAGAGCAGGGCTTCTCAAACTGTTCGGGGAACATCTTTTTCAGCGCTGCTAAAACGCGAAACATCTTGACATCTATGGCGTCCTCTGGATTGTCAAGAAAAAGCCCTAGCG
>DASVJT010000263.1:0-2354 GCA_036385775.1 archaeon | reverse complement strand
GCAGCACACGCGCATGGATGACCCGCTGCGTGCGGAGCGATTATGGATGGCGATTGCCATCGCCACCTGGTGGCTGCTATCCGTCGGTGGCGAAGCGGAAGCTCAAGCCGGTGAGCCCTTGGACATTAAAGAACCTTCGGCTCCCGGCGCGGTTCGGCGGCGCGGAAAACGCTGGAGAATGGTTGGTATTTTCCAGCACGGTTGGTCGTTGATTATTGCGGCTTTGCTTAACCATCAGCTTCTCCCTGTCAAACCCGGTCGACCGGAAGCATGGCCAAGGTTGCCAGGAATCAATCAGGTACCTTTGGCTACTTTTGCTGTAGAGGGTACGGGGTGAAAAAACCTACACTTGTAAGCCGGAGGGAGAGGGGTAAGATGTTCAAGTTATTTCATGTTTTTGTAGCTTGTTAAGCGAAGGAATCCGCTGTTCTGCAACGAATGGTCAGGCATCATCCTCACTCGTATGTGCGATGGGTTTTTCTGTGAACAAGTAGTCTTTGAGCTTGTTGGAGAATACCGGGTTTTTGCGCCGAATCCACTCCAGCAACATGGATGCGTGCTCCTTTTCCTCCTCTCGATTATGCTCAAGGATTGCCTTGAGTTCAGCGTCCTTGCATACTTCAGCACGTTGATTGTACCAATCAATAGCTTCCAGTTCCTCCATCAAGGACACGATTGCCCTGTGCATGTCGCGCGTTTCATTGGATAGTTCCTCTATAGGCTCGTGATAACCGATACTGGACATTTTTTTCTCCTGTTGTTGGTAGTGAAGTTATTACCAGCTAGTTCCTAACGAGAAGTAGTCGGCGTAAAAGTCGCTGTGCGATGCGTCTTATGTGAAGCTTAATGCGGAGACCAAATCCTTTAAGTCCCGGTTATTCAGAAATCTGCTGCCGTTATATCAAGGTCACTTTTGCTTTTGTCCAAACGTTTGACCGTGGGTTTGTGATCGATACCGCCACGCGCCTTCCGAATGCACTGTCATTGGCGCCAGGAAAGGCACTCTCAGCGTTGATCGTCGTTAACATTGCCAGCAGGTCGGCTGTTGCGCTAAAACGCAGATTATCCTCAGCAGACACATCTATTGCTACTACATATTCCCGTGACATGATGACCGTGTTGCCACCCATCTGATAAGTGAATGGCAAATATACGGCAATCTGACCATCGGCAATAAAATGATGTTTGCTATCACTCTGGGAAAAAATTCTACAGGCGAAACTGAGCCCAGTCGGTGCGACAACGTACATAGATTAAAAGTTTTCTTGGTTCTGACGCAAATATTTATAAAGGCCAAGCCGCATTAATCTGCGGACGCAATTATCCTGCTAACGCCATAAACTGCTTATAAGCCGGAATATTGTTTTCTGACAGCTGCTTTTTTCGAATCATGTGCGCAGTTTCAATACCCTCGATAGTCGCTCGTGCTGAATGGAAGGCCTTAAATCCCATCATGGGATTCGTGATTTTCTTGATGAAACGATGATCTTGTTCGATCACATTGTTCAAATATTTGACCTGACAGATTTCTATAAAACTGATCAATCCTGCCAGCATCAGCAACATATTGATATTCTCAATGCCGGCATAGTTGGCGCCGCTTTTATCCATGACGACTTTATGAGGGAAGCCGTTGTTGTTGATGGCCTGCTTGAAGAACGCGGTAGCGGCCATTTCGTCGCGCTGTTCGGACAGCATGAAATCAATGGTGTCGCCGAACTTGTCGACGGCACGGTACAAGTAGACCCATTTTCCTTTGACCTTAATGTACGTTTCATCCATCCTCCAGGATGTCGCCACAGTACGTTTGCTTTTTTTAGCTTCAGCTGAGATCAACGGAGAATAGTTAATAACCCAGCGATTCAGGGTGGCATGATCCACTTGAACGCCACGCTCCTCCATGATTTCTTCCAGGTCACGATAAGAGACGCCATATCGGACATAGAAAAATACAGCGTATAGAATGACTTCTTTGGGAAAATGAACACCTTTAAAACTAATCATTGGGTTTTTCAATTGCTAAAAACCGTGCATTGTCCCTGATTTCGAAAAACTTTGCGACACAACCCAACATCAAAGCCTAGACGAAAAGTGGCTGATTTTTGGCGTAATCGTGGCTTTCGTTATAAAGTGCGGCAATTAAATTAGCCTGATATACCATACCCACCAAGCGATTTTCGTTATTTACAATCGGAATCTGGCGATAGCCTTGATTTGACATCAGGGAAATAAGATCGGCAATATGGGTGCTTTCCGGCAGCACACTAACAGCCCTTGTCATAATATGGCCGACTGATTCCGGTTTATCAGTCGTTATATTAGGCGTGCGACGGATAAAAGCCCGAAACTTTTCC
>DASVJT010000262.1:0-2049 GCA_036385775.1 archaeon | reverse complement strand
TGTGTGTACGGCAGTGCAAGAACAATGCCATAAAGATGGTTGATCGCAGAGCAACGGTCGATCCGATACTCTGCACCGGAGGCGGCGCGTGTGTGCACGTTTGCCCTACTGCAGCCCTTGACTTGCACGGGTGTACGGAAGGCCAACTTGAAGCTTCCATACGCGGGGTTCTGGCAGGCAAGAGTGAAAAAGAGATGAGAAATATAGCGTTCCTAGATACAAAAATTGGCTACGCAGCAGCTGACAACATTGGTGCAGCACGTCTCCGCTACCCCTCTTCTATTCGGATCATAAGTGTGCCGTCAGTCTTGCGACTCGCTCCCCAACACATAGAGCTGGCGTTCCAATTAGGTGCTGATGGTGTTTTTATCGGACAAGGTTTCGAGGCTGAGAGTTGCGGTGAAAACTTCGAAAGTGTTGAAACGCGGCTTAACGATTTGAGCAAGAAAGTTGTTCAGCGTGGGATTGATCCCGCGCGACTAAAGATTTACCGCGTTTATATCCCGCACTTCGTCGGCTTGCATAAGCGTCTTATGCAGTTTGATGACAAAATCAAACACACAAGAGAGATACGAGAAGAGCTCGCAACGGTGTAAGCTGGTTCTTGAGAGTTTTATGTCAAAGTCAAATGTGCCTTTAAGAAGCATAGAAGAGATTAACGCCAAGATAACAGCCGGAGAAGTCACCGTTTGTACTGCCCTTGAGTTCTGCAATATGGTGCGGGCTCACGATGACGTTAAAGGAGTAGACGTAGTTACCAGTGGCACGAAGGGCATTATGAGTGGAACCTATGCCACGTTATCTTTTCAAGCCACGGCTCCGAATGTCTTCGAGACGGCCCAAAAGGCGTGGCTAAATGATGTCCCCGCTTTCGTTGGTCCATGTCCTAACGAAAGGCTTGGATTGCTTGATTTGATTGTCTACGGGACTGCCATCAGCCGGAGCGACACAAAATATGGAGGGGGTCATCTTTTTCGCGATATTGTAAAAGGGAGCGATATCGACTTTGAAGTGCTAACAACGATGGGACAGCTCATAAAGGGACAAACTAACCTTCAGGAAATGCAATTTGCGAGGCTTTCCGCTACTCGAAACGTTTTTAAAAACTATAATGCATTTGTTAATCCTAACGACAGTTGCGTCAAGTCCATCTTTTCCGTTACATGTCTCGAAGGGCCATACAAAGAAGCAAGCTTCTGTGGATGTGGAGAACTCAATCCTTTGGAGAAAGATCCTCAGCTCGAAACTATAGGAGTTGGCACGAAAGTATTGTTCAACGGTGCCTTAGGCTTCGTGACAGGGACGGGAACACGTAGCTCTCCTCAAAAGCCGAACCTTTCAGGATATGCACCACTGACGGGGATGAACCCAAAATATGTCGGTGGCTTTAATACGTCCGCAGGTCCCGACGTGTTCTGTTCTTGGGCAATCCCTATTCCAATTCTCAATACTTCAATACAAGAGAACACTTGCCGGACAGATGATCAGATCCCCTTACCGATCGTTGATGTGAATGGGCGCAGGCCGCTTGGTTATGCACGATACAGCGACGTTTGGCAGAGAGAATACGGACGGATCAGTTACTCAAAGAAAGAGTGCGCGAGTTGTAAAGAATGTCAAGTCGCAAAGAATTGTCCAACCGCAGCATTCAAACCGAATAAAGGAATTGATCGCAAAGAATGCATGCGGTGCGGTGCTTGCTTATCCTCTTGTCCTTATGGGGCCTTCAAAGGTAACTTAGGTGCTATCGAGCTAAATGGGCAACAAATTCCGGTAACGCTGAGACAATCAGATCGATACAATGCTGACAAACTAACGCGAGAGCTCAAAAAGAAGATCGAGCAGGGAGATTTTTTGCTGAGTACGCCAGTGCAAAATATCAAGCTATAGTTAATTAACGTAGTATCGTTTTTGTACCTCGACGCACATTAACGTAAAGCCCTATATCTACAGACCCTGTCAAGCGTTGCGCTTGATGAAAAATAGAGTCCGTGCAGGAACGGGGAGCTAAGCGATAATGCGTCGCGGTGAATAGAAATAATATAGGGT
>DASVJT010000261.1:0-1541 GCA_036385775.1 archaeon | reverse complement strand
TGCCCTAATCTCAGCGACGTCGTCAAGACGTTCGACATCTTCCACCATCACCACGGCATCCGCCTTGTCCGGCATTTTTGAGCCGGTATGCACCCGGGAGACCACGCCACGTCTCACGTCATCACCAATTTTCAGGGCAACAGGCGAACGCTCACTTGCCCCCAACGTATCGTCGGCAACGACCGCATAACCGTCCATAGCTGCCCGCCGATAGTTAGGTTCGTCTCGTGGCGCTATGATCTGGCTGGCAAGCACCCTCCGTCTTGCCTTTCGAATGGGCGTGACCTCGGTGTCTTCAATAGGCACGATGGCGTTTAGGAACATATCCAACGCTACTCCAAATGGAGTTCGTGTTTTGAATATCATCGTTATTATTAAGTGCGCACATGCGCTATTATACCTTACTAGCATGAGAATTAGACCGCAGTTCAAGCTATGGTTTGTCGATGAAGAAGGGGAATACGTCTTTGGCCTCGGTACGATGGGGCTTCTTGCTGAAATCGATAAACTTGGCTCCATAAGCGCTGCAACGCGCAAGCTCGGGATGTCCTACCGTTACGCTCTAGAACGCATAACCATCGTCGAAAAACGGCTCAATCGTCAACTTGTTGATAGGACGCGAGGTGGCAAAGAAGGGGGAGGGGCTAAGCTGACAGCGTTCGGTTATGAGCTTCTAGCGGATTACCGTGGAATGGAAGGGTCGTTGAACCAGCTCACGAAGTGGTACGTTGACCTTAGTGATTGATCATCGTCCGGTTCAGCCGCCTTAAACGGGAGGAAAGATGGCAACTTTATCGCCATCGGATACGATCGTAGTACGCTTCCTCGGTAAAGATCTACTGCCAATCGTTACTTCGCAGAATTTAACACAAGAGCTCTCAATGGCAAAGAAGTAACGGCTAAACACGATAGCAAGTTGGTTTTTTAAATCTGGTTACCCGACGGGCAAAACCAGCTCTCTGTTTTGCTCAAAATTTCGTTATAATCCTAGAATACCATTGAATTTAAGAGGTCTTGCATTATATACTGTCCGTCAGATCTCCTGATTGGATATCTTACTTGAAAAACTGGAGGAGACGGGAGAGAACATGGACTTCAATTATGTACCTACCACGTGCCCCTATTGCGGCTGTGGTTGTGGATTAAACCTTGTTGTTCAAGAGGGAAGACTTGTCGGGGTTGAACCCTGGAAACGACATCCGGTTTGCGAGGGCAAACTCTGTCCAAAGGGGCTCGCGTGTGGCGAATTCGTTCACAGCCCAGATCGACTTACTGTGCCACTAATCAAAAAAGATGGCAAGTTCGTCGAGTCTACGTGGGAAGAAGCCCTGACCTTAGTTGCTTCGAAATTAAAGGCAACGCAGGATCAGTACGGGCCTAATTCGGTGGCGTTCCTGTCCTCTGCGAGGACAACAAACGAAGAGAACTACTTGATGAACAAGCTGGCGAGAACGGGCTTCCACACTAACTACCTTGATCACTGTGCGCGGCTGTGCCACGGTCCCACGGTATCCGGACTCGCAAAGTCGTTCGGCTCTGGA
>DASVJT010000260.1:0-3327 GCA_036385775.1 archaeon | reverse complement strand
TCCCAAGATAGTCCAGGAAAGGCTGGGTCATGCCAGCATACAGATAACCCTTGATACCTACAGCCATGTTGCCCCGGGTCTTCAAGAAGCGGCTGCGGCTCTGTTCGATAAAGGGCTAAATACCAAGCATATCAATGCACCGATTGAAATGATCCGTTAGCTATCCGTTAGCTATTTGTTTATTTGATCAAAATAGAAACCTGTCACTAACTTCACATAACATTAATTATCAGCTTCAAATAATTGGCGGATGGGGTGGGATTCGAACCCACGGATGCTTGCGCATCGGCGGTTTTCAAGACCGCTACCATAAACCACTCGGACACCCATCCACAGATACGAATTAGCGTTTTACAGGTTTGCACAATCGGCAAGCGGCATTAGTTTGGCACTAGTTATAATTCGGTAACGCACGTTTGTCATTATAACTTTTAGTTCGAGACTCGTCAAAAGATGTCCTGGGAACTCTTAACAATAGTAAATCTATCCAGGGGGGATCGCCTAATCTATTTTTCTTATTATTAAGATTTTCGGTATTTCCCGCCTTTAAAAATTAGTGGAAAAACTGCTTGACAAATGTAGAATATGGGTTCTATAATAGCGGTAAAGTTCTCTTATGGTTGACTTCCATTATGTGACCGTCCTATAATTGGACTAATGGCCAAATTCGCCTTATTAATTGCACTCATCGTGGTAATTGCTTGCGTTGTGCTTGTTGGCTTTGGAGTATATTGGATAATAAATGCCGAAAATGTCGCAAAACTCCACGAAATCAATGAATCTGCAACTAAGGGTATTATATTTCTGGTAATAGCTGGTACATTGGGATTTATTGATTACTTTATTTTTAGATATTATTTCAATAATAAAGACAAATAATAATATAGCTGCGTTAAGTGCAATTTAAAATGCTCCAATTAGTAATACTGGTATTGCTATAAATTTGTTATAAATAGGCGAGAACGACTCTCCATACTGCGAATAATACAATAGATAAAGCAGATAACTAACGGTAAGAATACCGACTTTTATCATCTCACCTATCCATCCTTCTAGTTAATCCAGTCCCATTCTTTGTATGATGGATATGCCCTAGTTTTGGAGTTGTGGGCGGCATAGGCTGAGATAACCCATGCCGTCTAGCCTTCAATTCACCCACACTGAGATGTGTAGAGCCTCTAGGCTGTGGGCCTCTTTTACGCTTGAAAGCCTTATCTAGATTCACTTTCTCAGTGACGGTTTGGGTTTTAGGTGTCGTATGGCTTTGCTTCTCAGCTTCTTTGGAGACTGGCACACGGGCAAGGTCTGCCCAATTCTTGACGGTATAATTTACGTGTGCTTCTTCAGCGGGAGTCTTTCCTTCTAGACTTTCATGCGGTTTGAAATAGTTGTAATATACTAACCATCCATCCGTGAATTGATTCAGGGTTTCAATATCACGGAAGGCTCTAAATACCTTCGTTCGGTCTTTGAGTGTTCCGTGGAAGCGTTCAATTTCGCTTGTGCTTGGGGTCGGATGTCAATAGTGGACACCAAACCTTCTCATGATGCCCGTAATCCTGCATAGTATTTTTTAGCATAGACGGCCGGGGACAGGAACCCCAGTTTAGCCTGTCTACGCTGCCGGTTATAAAATATTTCGATATATTCTGTAATCTCTCGAATTGCTTCCTGTCTGCTGCGATACTGGCGGTGATGGATCAGTTCCTGCTTGAGCGTTGCCCAAAAACTTTCCATGGGCGCATTATCATAACAGTTCCCACTGCCACTCATGGATACCTGCAAACCGAATTGATCCAGGATATCTCTGTACTCCTGAGAGCAATACTGACTACCTCGATCAGAGTGGTGCAGCAGACCTGTGGCGGGACGTTTGGCTAACATCGCTCGGTACAGAGACTCACTAATCAGATTCTTCGTCAGCCTTTCTCCCATCGCATAGCCTATGATCTCATTGGTAAAGAGGTCCTTATGCCCTGCCAGATACAACCAGCCTTCCTCGGTGGGTATATATGTGATATCGCTTAACCAGACCTTATTCGGTGCGTAAACTTTGAATTGCTGACCCAGCAGGTTCTCGGCCACCGGCAGCTTGTGTCTGGAGTTAGTAGTAGCCTTAAATTTCCTCTTCTGTATACAACGTAGTCCCAGTTTTCTCTTAATGCGTTTGATCCGGCAGATGCCGACCCGAACCCCTTGCTCCGCCAGTGCGTACTGTAACCGCTCAGGACCATAGGTCTGCCGGGTCCGTTCATGGGCTACTTTGATCTCAATTTCCAGTCGCAGTTCCTCCTGGTCTCGCTTCGAAAGAGGCCTGTCCTGCCAAGCATAAAACCCACTCGACGACACCTTCAAAACTCTTTTGATAAAGAGTACCGGATAGCGAAGCCGCAATTCCATTATCGCCGCGTACCGGGCAGCGACTCCTTCGCAAAGTACGCAGCTGCTTTTTTTAGGATATCGCATTCCATCTTAACTTCTGCCAGTTCTCTCTTTGTCCGGTATAACTCCATCTCTATTTCAGTTAAAGGCCTATATGTCTTACCTACTTCACCCAGCTTGCCAGCTTTATAGGCTTTCACCCAATTCATTATTGTTGACGTCGCCAGATTTAACCGGCGTCCCGCCTCCGGTAATGACAGCTTCTCCTCTGTGACCAATTTCACCGCTTCCTCTCGAAACTCTTTCGTGTATCTTCCCCTGGGTAACCTCTCCACTGTGACACCTCCGTCTCTCTCTATTTTACCTGACTTTGGTGTCCATTAAATCCATCTTACCCCAGCTTTGGCCCGTTTCTTTGTGAGCAAACGGATTGCCTATGAAGTGTTCGGTATCGCCTCCAAAGGCTTGATGAATACCATCCATATCGGCCTTATTTTGATCTGTGATAACCTCTTCCGGTTTCTTGCCAGCGCACTTCTCAGCGTCCTTCATCAGCATTTCAGCGTTTAAAGTGGTTCTTGATAGTGCTACTCGTGAGGCAAGCAAGAATCTGGTATCTCGATCGATGATGTCATAAAACCATGTCTTATGCTGGCCGTCGATATCCAGCATGGTTTCATCGGCAATCCAGACGTCACCCACGGTAGGGTGATAGTCTTTGAATTGCTTACGAGCCATATCGGTATACTTGTTAACCCATTTAGAGATAACAGACTTGGAAGGTGAATAGCCTTGTTCTTGTTGTAGGTGTTCGCTAATATCACTGATTGCCATTCCACGGAAGTACATATCAACGGCAGAGCTAGTCCAATCGGCTGACTTTTTGGCATGGAAGGCGGTATCATCAGCCTTAAACTTACGCTTGCAAGTCTTGCACCAGTATCG
>DASVJT010000259.1:0-4931 GCA_036385775.1 archaeon | reverse complement strand
TTTATTTCAATGTCCTCTACTACAACTTTTTATTGTTAAACGTTCATTGAACGTTGCCGAGGGGTAGTAGGGTAGCTTGGTCCATCCTCGAGCGTTTGGGACGCTTGGACGGCAGTTCGAATCTGCCCTACCCCATAAATCGAAGTGTTTGCACCACGCCCCAAACACTGACACACGGACTCGTAGCCTAGTCGGGATAGGGCACCGGCCTCCTAAGCCGGCGGTCGAGGGTTCAAATCCCTCCGGGTCCGCTTTCTTTATGTAGCACATAGCTGCGCAGCACAAGTCACGGAGAAGCTCCTTCCACACGTACCTCAAGATCCGCGTTTCCCATCAGATGGACACTGGCCATATACAAAATGTTACGTTAAAGTCGATAAAACGCTTCGTCGCGACAATAAGTACCCTCGCAACATCACTAATCGCGGCGGTCTACTTATTGGCGACGCCGATAAGCGGTGAGCCCTTTACTGAGTTGGACATGCTGGGAAGTATCCTCACAAATCAAGTTTCATGGAATACACCTCAACCATATGATGCGGATGGTACCGCATCTTTGCTTCCCGCAGGCCGGTAACCCCGAGATCGCTCTCCCGGTTGATGTAGGTGAAATGTTGTGCAAGGCGGGCAGCCACCTCGTTATTGATAGCCTTGGAGATACCCTCGCAGTCTGGCAGGCCTTTCTCGAAATGGATGAGTGCAGTGTCACTGTTAAGCCTCTCATACAGGGAAATTGCACCTACCCTCCCAACAACACGGATAGCGAGACCGCGGATGGGGAGCTCATTGAAGTGGTCGATGGCAAAGAAGACCGCATCCTTCTCATGGGCGAGCACGGGATCGCCGTCCTCACAGCCCTTCCACTCGCACCACTCGATCAGGAACCGTTTTACTTCCTCCCAGTTATCGCGGGATATTGATTCTACTGTAGTTGCACAGTTGCGCTTGAATTTGTTCACCTGGCGGCGGATGGTGCGGTAATTTTTTCCCGGAAGTTCTGCAAGATCCGCAGAGCGGTAAACATACTCAAAATCATTCCGGTCAGGTACCAGGTTGATCTCGGGGCAGGTCTGCTGTATCCATCGGGCGGTATCGGGGTCAATCAACATGAGCGGCTCGTTGTCGCTTACATCGGATGCAAACCGGATGAGCGACCGGATGAGTGCCGGGTTGTGGGGACCTATTGGGGGACGGAACCGGGTAACACTGCCGATAGTGCTGGCAATGATGATATTATTTTCAACATAGGCATACGTGTAATGGGCGTAATGATTCCAGCAGACCATGTTCGTGAAGGTGTTATCGCTGTGAGTCTGCGGGTACAGCTCGTAATGCCGGGTGAAAAAATCCCTGTCGGCAAGCGTGACGGGCATAAAATCATCCGGGCTCAGCATCAGAGTTGCCCCCGAAAAATGAGCGGGACGCGTCTCTTCATGGGACAGAAGCCCAGCGGGCGATAAAATTTTTCCGTATCCGGCTCGGCGATAAGGCCAATCCATGTGATACCCGACCTGAGGCACCGGTTAACCAGAGCAGTGACGATCTGTGTTCCTATTCCGCGCTTCCGGTACTGCGGTAAGACAACAAGGTCCTGGATATAACCATCCGAAACACCATCAGCTATGACACGCCCCATGCCAATCGCCTTACCTGTCCCGGTATCTGTCGCGACAGCAAACGCAAAACTTCCCCGTATGAGGTGGCGGATATTTTCGGTCTTGTATTCCTCCTTCCACCATCCCCCCGCTTTATAAAGAGCGGCTATTTCTTCTCCGTCCCATGTATCGACAACCATCACCGCAATGCCATCTGCCACAAGAAATCATACCCCGTATTACTGTTTAAACGATTCCATGATATGTGATCTGTGGAGGAATACCACCAGAATATGCTTGAAAAATCCTTGGGGACTAAATAAACCACCCTCATGACTTTTCCAGGAGCAGAGGTGGGTAATGGTGGTGTCTACAATCGCCCCCCAGTCCTTCAACACGCAGGTGCGCCGAGTTGAGGATAGGGTGGTAGATCAAAAGGTCATCAATATCGATTGAATGGTAGAACTGATACAGGCCCACGTCGCTCTGCTCGCGTTCAAGTGTCAGCTGTTCCGCGGTCTTTTCATCGGGAGTACCTGGATCATAAGACCGTGCTCGACGTCTACAAGCTTCTATAACCGATTCGTTCCCGATACGGAACTCTATGAGCGCGACATTTCCACGCGAAACTCAAACGCCGCGACAGGATAGATTAATTTATGCTCTATCAGTATATCCGGGTTGATCTCCCCAAAAGTCCCTACAGCCTCCCCATTCACGAGAATCGTAGCGCGTCTACCCTCAATAAACGAGGGGTGGCTAGTTTCAGTAACCTCGAAAACACACCCTATTTCACGCATTACGGCGCTCACTACCCTCTTTATTTCCGTAAAACTGGCTGCCCTAGAAGCGATAACTCCAGCGCAAACGCGACTTTCTTGGGCCGTATTCGTGATGACGTGTACGACGTCGCCTACCTCGTAAACCATCTGCGGATACTCTCTGTGCTGATTACGAGCCAACGTGTCTATTAAACCTGGCAGCAGACTCGTCCGCAAGCTGATATGCTCCTCAAGTAGGGGATTTTCTATAATGACTGCCTGAGTTGGATCAGAAGCCAGCATAAGGGTGATCACCTCTAGGAATCCAAGGCCCTGCAAAACGTCCCTTAGAAGAGCTGATTGTTGCTCCTCTTCTAGCCTGCTACCTATCGTTCCAAGTTTCGGATATGAGGGGGGGATATTTTCGTAACCAAAACCTATCGCAACGTCCTCAATGATGTCCACCGGGTGCATGATATCAGTTCGGTAGCACGGAACGGACACCGTAAAACGGCCAGCGTCGACCGCTGCCCCCATACGCATCTTCTGAAGTGAGGCCAAGATATTCTCCTCGGTGATCTCTGCGCCTATTCGCTGCACTATGTCGCCTTTTGTGACAACGACAGTCGAATTGCCCATATTTGGAGTGCTTAGTGCTTGGTCTTGATCTGGATAAACAACATCCACCGTCTCGACACTCGCCCCCCGGTCGTATAGCGCTGAGACGAGTATGTGAAGGCAGTCTTGTATCGCCTTCATATCAAGACCGGTTACGTCAATAAACAGATCAGTGGTTTGCTCAGTCACTCGAGTAAGCTCACCGTTGATGATTGGAGGAAATGAGAGGACGTTGTCATTTGTGTCTAGGATGAGGGGGTGACGCTCGCCAACGATGTGTCCATACTCCTTTCCTTTTGGATGAACGCGAAGAATCTCAGCTGGGGTCATAACCTCGGAGAAATCGAGCGGCACGAAGGCAACCTCGCCGAGGGTGTATCGAAAAGGCGGGCTTACATGCAAAAGATCGTGTATGCCAATCGCTGCCTTTCGCCGATCCCGCCCGACACCCCAGTGCAAGTCCTCCTGTAAATCTATCAGTGACTTTATTGTCTTTTTATCGTTTGTAACCCCTCGCACGACCGCGCACACTATGTAAGGACGAACTAAATTAACGGACGGGTCGACATCGATTTTTAAGCCTGAAGGCCTAATCATGTAAATGGGGAGGCCCATCTCTATTCCAAGCATCCCTCTTAGTGCTCGAGCTGCGCCCTCAACACTAAAAAGATCGGGCCTATTTGGGAAGAACTCGACCTCTATCTCATCGTTGACGCACCCGACATCTGCGCCCAATCGTGGGAGCATCTCAACAATCGTGTGGACGTCCGTGCCCACCATTTCCTGAAGATCTTCACAATTTAGACTGACAACTGGCACTAACACACCTCAACGTAACGCACACGGGATGTTGCGCAACCACTCGACGTCACTCATATAGAGCTTCCTGATATCGGTCAGCCCCATCTTGAGCATAGCAATCCTCTCAATACCAATGCTAAACCCGAGCACGCTTTTAAGTCCTAGCGGCTGCGACACTTCGGGCCGAAAGACTCCCGCACCAACTAGCTCAAGCCAGCTCCCATCCACGAAGATGTCACCCTCCAAGCTCGGTTCAGTGAATGGAAAATAACCAGGCCTAAATCGAACACGGTTAAATCCGAGCCGCGCGAAGACAGTCTTTAACATACCAATCAAATCGGCAAAGCTTAGGTCCTCACCGTGAATCGTTCCCTCGCATTGAAGGAACTGCGGGAGATGTGTTGCGTCCATGCTTTCTCGTCGGAACACGCGGTCTATTCCGAAAATCATTGAAGGAGGATCTGAATGATGGACTAAAAAGCGAAAGGCAGATCCGGTAGTGTGGGTGCGCAAGACCGCCCTACGGGATCGTGCCAAGTCAAACTCGCCACCCCACCCTAAAGACCCTTCACAGCCAGAAATATGAGCTGATGCGACGCGTGCGGCCAACTCGGTCGGCAATTCAAGTGCTGCTGGCCGCGACAGGTAAAACGTGTCTTGTTCGTCACGCGCGGGGTGATCTTGCGGCACGAACAAAACATCAAAGTTGTGGAATTCGCTTTCAACTATCGGACCCTTGAACTCAGTGAACCCCATTGATATGAAAATATCGCGTATTTCATCAATAAGGCGCCTTAATGGATGTGGTTTCCCGGGATAGAGCGCTAGGGTATCGGCATTGACATCGTAAGGCTTCAATCGCCCCCGCCACGCGCCAGAAATGATAAGTTCAGAAGTAAGATCTGCAATGTCACGGTCTGCCGAAGATAGTGTTTCAAGCTTCGCGTCGTCGCCTGCGCGAGTCAAGGTGATCTCATGTGATGTGATCTTATGTATCCGCACGATGTTGCGCTTTGCAAGTTCCTTAAGAGTACGCTCTGCCTGTTGTTGTTTGATAGATAGATCTCTAAACGTGAACCGCTTCATCACCTTAGCGTCCTGAAGCACGCGCTCTTCTATGAGCTCATCTGCCGGGCGTGGCGATAAGAAGGAATTG
>DASVJT010000258.1:0-3363 GCA_036385775.1 archaeon | reverse complement strand
CCCATCGAGCTGAAAATGAGCTTATGTGTATCTTCGGGCTTTTTAGCCCCTTCACGAATTATGACCGTGTTGATTCCGAAATCAGTAAAAATGCCGAACAAAGAGACGAACGAGATCACCGTGATATAGGATCCAAACTCTATGATCGGGAGTGTGCGAGCGATGTAGATGGTGATAACAAACGAAATTACGGCCGAGATCGCATTTCCACTAAACAAAAGTCCTGTATTTTTGATACCACGTACTAGTGATTCACGTCTTAGCTTGCCTCTATTCTCGCCATTGGTTTGTGTCATCTTATCGGTGCTCACGTCCTTTAGCGGATTGAAAAAAGTAAGCAAAGATACGCGGGCGCGGCCGGCATAAATCAGCTAACGTCTGCGATGCTTCCATAAATCCCCTCAAGTCGGTCGACAACAGCACTCCACGTGAACTCGTTGATGACTTTAGTCCTACCTCGGACACTTTTTTCACGTTCTAGTTCTTCATTGTCGAGAATATCAACGATATTTCCAGCAAGAGCTCGGATATCTCCGTACTTAAATATTCTGCCGATATCGCCGACGACGTTTGGAATCCCCCCGACGTCTGAAGCGACGATCGGGGTTCCACAAGCCATAGCTTCAAGCAGAACAATGCCAAAAGCCTCCCACTCACTTGGTAGTACGAAAACATTAGCAGCAGCATATGCTGACTTAAAGAGCTCAAAACTCTCTATGTGGCCTGTGAACACGAAATAGTCGTCTAAATTATTCGCCCATATCTTCTTTTTAAGCCTTTTCAACACACCCCAATCTTCGCCGACTATGACGAATTTTGTGTTCGGGTGCTTTTCGACGACCTCATAAGAAGCATCGATGAGGTGTTCAAGCCCTTTATTGTCTGCCAGTCTTCCAGTATAAAGGACAATCTTGTCATCTTCATCTATTCTATATCTGCTTCGGAATGGCCTGCCGTCAGGAATAGGGGTCCAGTCTTCTATATCTATTCCATTTGGCACGGTCAGGCACTTTGCTAAAGGTGCGAATCTTTCAATGAATTGCCTTTCACTATCTGTTACAGCTAGTATTGCATCGACCATTTTGTAAACTCGCCGGGAAATAAAGAGATCATCGACCCCCATTAGAAATCGTGAGACCGCTGATTCCCGATTAGAAGGTGGATGAAAGTGAGGAGTAACAACGAGTGGCATTTGGTATCGCCCGCTTCGACGTCCTCGCTTCAGTTTTGCAGCTGCGCAAGCGAAAATTTGGTAGTACCTGTGCGAATGAGCGTGTACTACATCAGCGTCGGTCTCGAAAATTCTTTTGATTAAACCAGGGATGGTAGGGTAAGGTGCATATGGGGTCGGGATTTTTTTCACGGGCAGACGCAGGACTCTTACGCCGTTGACGTAACTATCTGGATCGTAGTTTTGAAAGCATTGCCACGGCACCTGTGTTTTGAGATTTGTCGTATAGACGGTTACCTCGTGACCACGTTGCACTAACCGCTCGGAAATCTTTTGTATATGTGTTTCCACACCGCCGGAAGCGAGATATCTGATGCACACTTGTGCTATTTTCAATTTCGTCACCAAATCTTCACTGCTGCTGCGATTAGGCGATTTTTGCTGCGATAGTAACAACGCCGCGCTGTATTTATTAGTAATATGACAAACAGATAACTACAACGAGTTTATCACAAAAATCTAGGCAAAGTGGCAAACCCCTGGTATAACGACCGTAACAAACACACATTTCTTGCAAGACGTACATATTCAAGTGACTAATTGCAGCACTGCAAACTCTAATATCTAGTAATTATGGTTCGAGATTGTAACGACATTATTGGCTTATGAAACTAACTATTATAGCACCGTTTCCCGAACTCAAAGATGGGATCCCAAGAGTTGCTGAGGAACTGCTTAAAAGGATAACCCACTCAAATCAAATAGAAGCTGTTTCGGTAGTAGTTCGCCGAGGCATGGATTTTATCAGTCCGTCCCTTCTAGCGAGTCGAAAAGTCTCACTTTTTACTATAGCACGTTTCCTAACGCCTCAGACTATGGTGAAACTAATTAAGCTGTACAAGGAAAGTGATGTGGTTCTATTTCTAGCTCCACCTTGGGACGTGCTTGATCCGTTAGAGGCCCTTTATTTTTTTCTTCTTCTCATCAAATACGGTTTTTTGCCACGATCAAAATGGGTTCAACTAGTTCACGATTTTATCCCGTACATTTTTGTAGAGGACGGAACCCAAGGCAGGCGGACGATTAAACTCCTCAACACCTTTCATAAGCACTTCAGCAATGTCCCAGAACGATATATTGCAGTCTCTCAATCGACGAAGAAGGACGCGATACGTTTCTGGGGTCTACAAGCGGATCGAGTAACAGTGATTTACAACGGCCCTTTCGTTGCTCCAAAAGCTCCCAGAGAAGATTTTGGAAGCAAGCAGATCTTAATCGTATCAGATATCTCTCCGCGAAAAAACCATATCCGGCTGATACGAGCGTTTGAACGCGCTCAAGAACTGTCTCAAAGCCGTTTGGAGTTGGTCGTAGCCGGCCAAACGAGAACGGTCATTCCTGAACTTGAACATATGCTCCGAGATGTTTCTAGGCGACGCGAAAATGTTCGAATCACAATGATGGGCTATGTGTCCGACTCTGAGGTTTTGTCCCTCTACGCCAAAGCTGATGTCTTTGTTTACCCCTCGCTCTACGAAGGGTTTGGCCTTCCTGTACTCGAAGCAATGGCGTGTGGGTGTCCCGTAATAACCTCGAATGTCTCCTCATTGCCCGAAGTGGTTGGAGACGCGGCCCTTCTCGTCAATCCCTATAACGTTGAAGCACTTGCGCAGGCGATGCTCACCGTGCTCGAGGATGACGATTTAAAAAGAGAGATGAGCAAGAGAGGCATAGCACAAGCGCAGAAGTTTTCGTGGGACAAAGCAGCTGCGGAATTCTTAGCGGTTTGCACCGATGTGGCGAATAAAGAAAGTATCCCGCGACTTGAAGGGGGGGTCAGTCCGCCCTCAACACCCGCTAAGTAAAGAACGACTAAAGACTTAGAGCTAGAGCAGGCGCAAAAAATGGTTAGTTTTGTTAGATTTCGACGCCACAAGCTTTGAAAGCGTCAGTTAGAACAGAGACAATGCGCTCCCCTGCCTCGCCATTACCGAATGGATTGCTCCACTTGTGTGAGGTTTGTAGCATAGCTTTTGCCCCACTTAATATCTGATCAGACTTAGTTCCGACGAGCAAGTTTGAGTGCACGGCTATAGTCTCAGGTCTTTCCGTGTTATCTCTCACAGTGATACATGGCACCCCTAGAATGCACGCCTCTTCCTGCACACCTCCTGAATCAGTGATAACAAGCT
>DASVJT010000257.1:0-7070 GCA_036385775.1 archaeon | reverse complement strand
CGAGACGTTTCTGATGTCGTGACCGCCAAACTCTATGTCTTCAAGTCGCGCAAGATTGAGTCGGGAGAACTTTTCGTCCTCAGACGGTATACCACTCGCTGAGCTTAAACCTCGTTTAATCGCTAGAATGCCCACAAGTGTAGTAGTAGCAACGGCGCCTTTGATACCGACGAACCATACCTTCATCGTTGTCGAATCTACCCTCAATCTATAAAAAATCTTTTAAAAAACAAAGGACTTGCTCAATACGATTTCGCGTCTCCCCGCCTTATCGCAGTCTTTTATACGCCTTATGGCGCATGGGAAAAAATACGGTTTTGGAATTGCGGCTAAATGGAGAACCATAAGCCGCATCATCTTAACTATTCTTTCTTCTTCTTTTCTTCAGAAACGAAAATATGTTCGGGTTTCTTCTCTTCTGGCTCGCAAATGCCTTCAGTATCAGGGCCGAGATCGCACACTTCAAGCTGTTTGATCTTTTCCATATCTTGTTCGTGTGCATAGTTTGCATCGTAAGAATCCGTGTCAGGGGCATTTAGGGTTCCCGACTTGATGTCTTTCTTAAATATGTACTCTTCTTTTTTCTCTTCGGCCATCAGCTATCACCTCATCAACATTCGTGAGGATTCTATTAATTAGTATCGGTTCAGCTAAAAGCGCAAGAAAAAGACTTGATTCGTTCGATATGCAGCTTAAGTGAGTTTAAGTGACGTCATTCGGAATTGTTCAGCCAATGTGCCAACAGCCGTGTATTTCGCAACTAATCACTGAAGGACTCGTGCTTTAATTCGGCTAGACATAAATATGTGCAAGTAATTATAAAAAGTGCACATCGGAGATGATTTAATATCAGCTTCCAGACCTTTGATGTTGAACTTTTTAAGTTCGTTTCCTCCTCGGGAATGCGGAATAGCTACTTTTACTAAAGATCTCGCGGCAAGCATCTCTAACGTTGCAGATAGTACTACGTGGAACGTTACTATTGTCAAAGAGTGCAGGAATCTTTTTTTAAGTAACGTCTCTCTACAACAACAGGCAGAGCAACTTAGCAAAAAAGAATTTATGAATAGCAAGCCCTTCATCTCAAGAACGTTTAATGTCATCAAAGATTGCGACGTTAATAGTTTTGTGGCCGCTGCCAACAAGATAAACAGCTCGAAAATTGACGTAGTAAATATTCAGCACGAGTTTGGGCTTTACAGGGGTGACTTTGGCAGCTACATTTTGGAATTCATGCGCCTTGTTCGAAAGCCAGTAGCCACTACAATGCACACAATCTTGCCAAATCCCCCATCTGGAATGAGGGATATAGTTAAAGACATTTACGCGTTATCGGATAGAGTTATCTCATCAGCAAATGCTGGAATAGAACTGCTAAATAACACATATGGACTAAATAAGAAAAAGCTTGCACTCATCCCGCATGGGGTGCCTGCGGTGCCTTTGATAGATACAGCGTTGCCAAAACGACGTTTAGGCTTGTCAGGAAAGTTTGTTATCGCAAGCTACGGTTTAATGAATCCAGACAAAGGGATTGAGAGTGTGATAGAAGCCTTACCTTCTGTTATTGATGCTAACCCAAACAAAGAAATAGTATACATGGTCGTTGGAGAGCCGCATCCTGCTCTCGACGAAAAAGTGCGACTGCGTTATAAGGCCAAGCTTGACGACCTCATAAAGAAGCTTGGACTTGCAAAAAACGTTGTCTTTGTTCAGCGTTATCTATCAAATAAAGAGATGATTGCTTACTTTTTGGCAACTGACATATGCGCTGTGACAAATACAAATCCCAATCAAATATCCAGCGGTGTACTCTCACAAGCAATTGGCTGTGGCAAGAGCATTATAGCTACGGAGTTTACTCACGCAACAGAAGTCTTGTCACACGGGAGGGGCATGTTAGTGAAGTTTGGCTGTCCTGAAGATTTAACGGAAAAAATAAATCTATTAATAAGTGATAACGAGCTTCGAAAAGCGATGAGTCGCCAAGTGTATGAATACGCTCAGTCCATTACTTGGGACAGAATTGCCCGCTCGTACTTAGCAGTCTTCAAGCAAATAAGAGCCCCCATCCAAGCAACAGCTTCCACGCCCGTTTCAACCATTGTGCAGTCGCGATGGTCATGAGGATTGAGTAGACGGTGTATTCAGCAAAACTTGAAGTTTGGATCTGCCCGCCCAAAAAGCCATCTTTTCGTTTCAGCCGCAACCAAATTAATTAGTTGTGTAATTTCACATTAACTCAAGTTTGGCCAATGCTTCAGATGACTCCGCGCATACTGTGGTAACGTCACTAAGCGCTTCGCCGAAACATGCTCTTGCCTCGTCATATTCCTTGAGTGCAATCCTTCCTATAGCTTCTGTTAGTTTACGTGCGGTTTGTGCAAAAATAGCATTAGAATGAAGCACTTTTTGTGCAAGTTTTATTTCCATTAAAAGTGAATTTAAATAGGCCTCTAAAATTCTAAGGCCGCCAATGAATTGATCACCTTGCAGGCCAATAAGTTGTTCGAGTAGTTGATTTGCTATTGATACTTCGGATTTTAGTTGCTCTCCGTATTCAAATTTTCGTATCAAGTTTTTAGGATCAGCCATGTGTTGCACCGTATTAAAATAGGTGGTTCGCGTACATATATTTGATTAAAATTTTGTTAGACAGACTAGCGTGCTTAGCGAAATAAGGGCAAATTCTGTGAATAACCTTTCTTAGCTATACTCAAAGTAAAATAAGGTTATTTAACTCATTTTTCATCTTTTAGGGCCTCGTTCTTAAAAAAATGGGCGACATTTACGCTATTATTTAGCGTATTTGTTGAATTTAGTGTTGTGCTCGAACTGCCATGCTATATTAAACAACCGTGCTTCATCAAGTTGATCGCCTATGATTTGCAAACCAATTGGCAACTTCCCTTTCTTCCCACACGGAATGGAAAGTGCGGGAATGTTCGCAAGATTAACGGGGACAGTGTTTATATCCTCCTTATATAATGACAAAGGATCTTCTATTTTCTCTCCAAGTTTAAATGCAACGTGGGGCATCGTTGGTGCTATAAGCACATCATGTTTTTGAAAAGCTCTCTTAAAGTCTTCACTAATCAGCGCACGTGCTTTGAGTGCTTTTAAGTAATATTTGTCGTAGTATCCTGCAGATAGTGCGTAAGTTCCGAGAAGCACCCGCCGTTTAACCTCTTTGCCAAATCCAGAAGCCCTATTCTTTGAGAATGTTCGATGCCAATCTTGATCTTTTTGGACACGGTGCCCATAGATGATCCCACAGTACCGTGCTAAGTTAGACGAGGCTTCCGACATAGCTTGGACATAATAAGCTGGAAGTGCATATCTCAAACTGGGCATTGATATCTCAACTGCTTCAGCGCCTAAATCCACAAATACGTCTATTGCGGTTCGCGTCACATTTTCTACGGCTGGATCGACCCCTTCACCAAAAAAATCTAGGGGCACTCCAATCTTTAAACCAGCTATATCGTCTGCCATCGACTGTTCACAGCTAGCTACTGGCTGATTGAGCGAAGTGCTATCTGCGGGATCGTGGCCGGCAATAATCTCAAACAACGTAGCGCATTCTTTGACTGTCCGTGCAATAGGGCCTATCTGTTCCAATGAGTTGCCATACGAGATGAGTCCACTTCTTGAGACCCTACCGTATGTTGGTTTCAACCCAACTACTCCGCAGAACGATGCTGGACATCTTATGGATCCTCCTGTATCAGAACCCAATGCGAGATCTGCTTCGAATGCAGCTACAGAAGCTGCACTGCCACCAGATGAGCCACCTGGTACACGGTTGATATCCCAAGGATTCTTGCAAGGCCCGAAAAAGCTTGTCTCTGTCGATGCGCCCATGGAAAATTCGTCCATATTAGTCTTGCCAATCAAGATGGCACCTTCGTCACGCAGTCTCTGAATAACAAATGCGTCGTAGGGCGGAACGTAATGTTCAAGCATCTTTGAAGCGCACGTTGTTCGCAGGCCCTTGGTTGATATGGCATCTTTGATCGCGATGGGTACACCTGCTAATCGTCCATCCAGTTTGCCTGCGTCAGCTTCTCCAGCTCGTCGTCGAGCGCCTTCATAATCAACCGTAATGAATGCGTTAAGGTCGCTGCGTTCGATTGTTTTAAGCGCTATCTCGATATGTTCTCGCTGGCTCATATTATTCGGGGGCCTCTAAAATAACCGCCGTCGACTCGTGGGGCATTAGAAAGTGCCTCTTGCTGTGACAGGCTTGGCGTGATTTCATCGGTGCGAAGCACATTGTCCTCCTCTTGTTGTAGTAACTTCGCTTCGACATCTTCTAGTTCTTCGAAATATTCCAGAATGGTATTAAGTTGAATAGTAAACTCTTGGAGTTCTTCATCATCAAGCTCAATGCAAGCAAGGCGCGCTATGTGTTCAACATCGGTTTTGATTATCATGCTGCCACAATTATGCCTTGTTTTTCTGCAATCGATCGCAAATAGAGACTTAAAATACCTCTGCTATTTGATTGATGCATTTTTTTACGCGCTAATCTCTGCAACATTGAAGTCACCCCTGTGCCGTACTGTATCGCTTTTTTCTTCCTGTAAGCTAGCTCCAATGGCATCACTTGTTCAGCAATCCTTCTTAACACATATTTGTTAGTCCCGTCATGTAGTTTCCAAGTCGAATCAAGCGCCAATCCGAAAATAACCACTCTTGGATCTAGATATGGCAGTACGATGTCTAACGAATGAGCTGCTATAGCCAAGTTGTCTCGTTCAAGGTTGTCTCGTGCGATGTTAAGTATGTCTTTTTCAAGTGTGTTGTTTAGAATATCGTTTGGTGCAGAGCACAAACTTGCATATTTAGAATAACCTGCGAAAAGTTCATCAGCCCCTTGTCCAGTTAAAATAGACGAAAATCCTGCAGCTTTTACTTGCTCAGCTAGGACATAAAAAGGGAGAGCAATAGCTATATCGAGTGGGTTACAGCTCTCGATAGCTTCAATAACTATAGGTAAAAAAATTTCGAGATCACGCACGTTTAGCTCAATGGTTTGTAGCTCTACATTCAGTAAACGTGCTGCGTGCTGTGCGCTTTTTAAATCGTGCGATCCTTGCAATCCCACGGAATAATAAGAGTGAGTCGCGCAATCCGGCATCAATTTGCACAGCAAAGTGCTGTCGACTCCCCCTGAGAACGCAATGCCCATTTGTTCTTGAGCTACGTCACCCAAAACACATTCAAGCACATTGCGCAAACCACTCACTGGTTCTGATACGTCGCTGTACTTGTTCAACAACGTAAAAGTATTTTTGGGATTCACATCAATATTCCGCAATCCGGATATAGTCACGACAGTGCTCGGATCAACTCGTTCAGCGTGTTTAATTCCAACTGACCAGAGTGCCTTGCGTTCAGAGGCGAATGCGCAAAGCGAACTCCTATCATTCATGCCGTAAAACAAAGGACGTAATCCTATAATGTCCCTATCCAATTTTAAAACAACAGTGTTAGTGATGCGAGCTCGAGCGTAGCTTTCGTGATAGCTATCCGAAGCTAATACTGCTAAATCATGCTGATTCGACACTTCTGTAAGTGTCGCAAGGCCAAGAGCGCTTACAGCAAATTCTGTTCCCCCAGCTAGCTCTCCACGGAAAGATCGATGTACACTTCCTCTATGTGCGAGCATCTTGCACATTTTCGGCAAAGCTTCGTGTGCGCATTCTCCTATAGCGCCAACTATTCCAGACACTCGTTCTGCCTCAGTAGAGCCACAACTCGCTCAACTTGCTCAATAGCCGTTCCTATATAATTCTCAGGGCTAATCATGAAGTCAATTTGGTCTTTTGAAAAATGTTCCGCGATGAGGGGTTCTTTTAGTAACGTATCTGAGAAAGAGTCTCCGCAAGCGTAAGCATCCATTGCAGCTGTACGTACGATTTCGTGAGCGCGTTGGCGCCCGATCTTTTTAGTTAGCTGTATCATTACAGCTTCGCTCATGTTCAATCCTCGCATAAGACTGAGATTTTGTTTGATACGTTTCTCATTAAATTCTAAGGTAGTTAGCACGTCAATGGAGAGTGTAATTATATGATCTGATAAAATTGTTGTTTCAGGAAAGATAATACGCTCACTGGAGGAATTTGTTAGGTCCCTTTCATCCCACAACGTGTTGTTTTCTAATGCGGGAAGAACAAACGATCGTATGATTCGTGCGAGGCCGCAGATTTGTTCCGACTTAATAGGATTTCGCTTGTGCGGCATCGTTGATGATCCAACCTGTTTTTTTCCAAAACCCTCAGAAATTTCAGCTATCTCACTTCTTTGGAGTGTTCTAATTTCAGTAAATATTTTTTCAAGTGAAGTTGCGATGTTGGCCAGCAACATCGTATATTCCGCGTGGCGGTCACGTTGGATGATTTGCGTTGCTACATCTACCGATGCTAGCCCGAGCAATTCGAGCGTTCGTGCTTGTATCTCTATTCCTTGTTTTCCAAAAGCTGCTTGCGTCCCTACGGCCCCTGTCATTTGGCCTACTTCTATCCGCTTCCGGGATTCGAAAAGCCGATGCAAATGTCGATCTATTTCCATCGCCCAAACGGCGAATCTCATGCCATAGGTTGTTGGCACAGCAATTTGACCATGAGTTCTTGCTGCACAAACTCGAGCTTTGTTTTCACTAGCAAGGTCAACCAAAACGTTTCTAAGTCGCTTAAGTTTTAACACGAGAATTCTGAACGACTCTCGGAACTGGAGCGCAAGCGCAGTGTCGATAATGTCGTTAGAAGTCGCACCATAGTGTACATAGTCATTTTCAGTTTCGATCTGTTCTGAAATCGCTTTAACGACAGCCATGATGTCGTGGTGGATTTCGGCTTCAATTTCTACGACGCGCTTACCAGTAACCTTGCTTACTGCCGTTTCAATTTCATCTGCCGCTTTTTTAGGGATGTACCCGCAATCAGCTTCGGCCTTAGCAAGAGCTACTTCTACCTCGAGCAAGTAACGGAGTTTTCCGTCCTCGCTCCAAATTTGTTTCATCTCGCTGGAGCCGTATCGGAATTCTATTGGATGAACTGACATCT
>DASVJT010000256.1:0-6610 GCA_036385775.1 archaeon | reverse complement strand
TTGTTCTCGTCAAAATACTGATCGAAACCAAGCGCTACTATGTCTGGTTTTATTAGCGTTAGGGGCTCGAATATATCGCGCTCGCTCCCAAGTTCAGCGAAGTCTACCATCTCTAGGGCTTTGATTACTTGTAGTCGTTGTTGTTCTGGAAGGATAGGTTTTGGCTTGTGCTTAATCATAGAATCGCGTGACACAATGACAAATAGTTCGTCGCCAAGCTCCCTTGCCTTCTTTAAATAAAGGATATGACCGGGATGCAAGATATCAAACGTGCCAGTTGCGAGAACTCTAATCATTTTCGTCGCCGAAGGTTTCCTTTATATCCCTATATACTGCGCTCTCTTCAATTTCAACGTCGAGCACATCGAGTTCTCTAATGCTGCCGACTCTATCGTAACAAGCCCAGCTCGTGATTTCGTAAGGATGGCCGACAATGATATGATAATCACCAGTTGACATAAACATGCGAATATCTGCATCCGACGGCTGGAGCTCTCCCGACGGATGGCTGTGCACCGATCCTACAATATGTGTGTTGACGGGTAACATGAATAGATCCATAACAGCACTTACATTGGAAGATTGAGTGATAGGGATGTCCACATCAGTTATGACCTGGTCAGTCTCATATAACATCCCAGCGAATTCCTTAGGGTGGGAGGACGCACTCACTTCAAGTACAAACTTCAATGCGTCACGGGCAATGCCTTTGATCTTTTTTTTCATGGGCGCTACCAAGTCGTATACTCTCGCCAGATCTTTTTTACTCTATTAAAACATGGACGGACAAAAAGCTTCTTTGTCAGTTTGACCTTTTCTCATCTGTGCCTCAGAACTCATAGGGATCGTCATTGCGTCTTAAGCGCTCGGGATTTAAAATACATCATCGGCGCAAGTGCAATTGAACTTCTTCGTATTATAGATATACCTCGTTGATCTCACCGATTCATACAGACCCGCAACTGCTCTCCGTCACCTATTCTTTGACATAAGAGAAGATAATCTGACGAGACTTGCCCGGGACCCAGATCACGCGCAATAATGATTACGATAACGTTATAATGCGGAGGGAGGGATTCGAACCCGCGAACTCCTATGAGAGTGGATCTTGAGCCCACCGCCGTTGACCACTTGGCTACCTCCGCTTTTCGTTTGATTTAGTACAGCTATCACGTATTTCTAGTTAACTAATGCGCAGCTAGAAGCGTATCTTTCGCCGAATTGATTATGAACGTCAACTCAGCATTTAATTATCGCTATCGGTCACGCGCCTTGTCCTTAAGAGACTGCCGACAAAATAGTTCAATAGAAGCAAGTTAAATATGCGACGTTCGACGAACTGTCATCGCAATTTCTAAATACGCTTCTAGTGTTTATGTAAGAGGTGATACTAGTGGTAGTCGGAGTTACGATGGTCAACGTCGTTCCTGGTGAAGAACGATACGTGTACAGAACGCTATTGGAATTAAGCGGTATAAGGGAAGTTTACCACGTATTTGGAGAGTATGACTTTGTAGTCATTATTGAAGTCGAGGGTCTTGCTGCTTTGAATAATTCAGTTGATAACATTCGAGATATCAAAGGAGTGACTACGACTCACACTATAGTTGGCGCGGAACTGTGATCGGGAGAACGCTAAATGGCTGAAAACATCGCGGAGAAGCTTGCACAGAAACAGCGCGAGATTAGCATAGCCGAGTTCTTTGAGAAAAATCGTCACATCCTCGGTTTCGACTCGTCAACTCGAAGCCTTATAACGAGTGTAAAAGAAGGAGTCGATAACGCACTAGATGCTTGCGAAGAGAGCGGTGTGCTGCCCGATATTCTTATTGAAATTAAAAAGGTGGATAAAGACACTTATCGCGTCATAATCGAAGATAACGGCCCCGGCATAGTGAAAGAACAGATACCACGAGTCTTCGGAAAGCTCCTATACGGCTCTCGATTTCATGCCCTAAAACAGAGTAGGGGGCAGCAAGGTATAGGAATCTCCGCAGTCGTGTTATATGCACAACTGACATCAGGACGCCCTACCTCGGTATACTCAAAAACAGGAAAAAATGAAGACGCTCACTATTACGAGCTCGTTATCAATACGAAGACCAACGAACCTGAAATACTGATGGAGAAAATTGTGCCGTGGGATCGACCTCACGGAACTAGAATTGAAGTTGAGATGGAAGGCACATATGTCCGCGCGCGCAAGCAATCGATCTACGGTTACACGAAGTCGACTGCCATAGTCAATCCGCACGCGAGATTGACGTTAGTTGAACCAAACGGAGACACAGAAGTGTTTGAGCGTGTCACGGAGATCTTGCCCATCGAGCCATGTGAAATTATGCCGCACCCGGAGGGCATCGAACTAGGCACTTTGATCAGGATGCTGCGGGATACGGATAGAAGACGATTAACATCATTCTTGACGAACGAATTCGCACGGATTGGACACAAAACCGCCAAAGATCTATGCGCAAAAGCCGGTATCGATCCCGACGTTAACCCCAGTGACCTGTCGCGCGATCAAGCAAAACGCTTGCTTGAGGCATTCAAAACCGTTAAAATTATTGCACCTTCAACTGAATGCCTTTCCCCGATAACGGAAGAGCTGATCAGAAAAGGGCTAGAAAAAGAATACGACGTTGACTTTATCGCGACAACCACGCGTGACGCCTCTGTACACACAGGAAATCCATTCATCGTCGAAGCAGGCATTGCTTACGGGGGCAGCTTGCCGAAGGAAGAGAGAGTAGATATCCTACGATACGCAAACAGAGTTCCCCTGTTATACCAACAAGGAGGGTGCGCCAGCACTCACGCTGTAGAGAAGATTAACTGGAGGAACTATGAACTTATACAACCAGGGGGTAGCGGCATTCCGCAAGGCCCAATCGTTGTGCTTACACACGTTGCTTCAACCAATGTTCCTTTCACATCAGAGTCGAAAGAAGCGATCGCAGATATACCGGAGATAATAGACGAGATAGAACTCGCAGTCCGCGACGTCGCGCGTGGCCTCAAAAATTACTTAGCGAAGCAAAAGCTCCTTGCAAAGAGAAAAGAAAAAGAGGAAATAATAGAGCGAGTTCTTCCTAAACTAGCTGAGAAGGTATCTGAGATAAAAGGAGCACCACAACCTGACATTCAACCTATAGTGGCTAAAATAATGGGGAACGTGCTCGTTCAAAAGACAACAAAGCAGAACGATACTGCGTGCACCGTGACAATCCGCATTAAAAACTTTTCAGAGAGTCTTAAAGATTTCAAACTTCACGAAGTCTCCGCTGTAGAGATCGAAGACTCGACTCCTAAGCCAAAAGTGTCGAGTTTCAATGGCCAATTCGACTACATGTGGAAAGTATCAATCAAGCCTAATTCAGAAAAGAAGGTTAAGTACACGGTTAAGTCAGAAGAATCTGCAAATTCTAGTCCCTTGGTCGAGGGAATACTTGCGGAGATGGTCACAGGGGCAGACTCGCTGCCCAAGAAACGAGCTAATGAGTGAGGTTAAGCATGAGCGCAAAAGCAGACCTATTGAAGACAAAGAAAGAAAAAGACCGCTTGACCGAACAAAGGCTTTCGAAAATCATCGAAACCATTTACGATCAGTTTACGAGAGAACAAATTCCTCAACTGCTGATCCCTACAAGAACGAAATCGAATATTGAATTCAATGAAGAATCAGAGGTCTGGGTCTATGGTGACCGGGAAAGTGCAAGAAGCTGTAAGACAGTAAGAGGAGCTTACAGCCTCCTCAAGTCGAGCTACACAATCGAATTCCTAAAAAAACAGCTCGATGAGAGCCGCTCGTCAACACTTAGAGAGCTCTACTATATTTCAGAAGGTTGGAAACTTGCGAAATTCAGAGAGCAACCTGAGTCTGACAGAATGATCGAGGACCTAGAGATCATAACTGAACTGCAGCGCGAAAACTTTCATGTGCGTCCTGAAGAGAATGGCGCTACCATATTTGGTCCGCTTAGAATCAAAGAAAACGTTGAAAGACGTGGGCAAGTGTCCGAACGTGTCATTCACTGCGTCGATGATGTCGGTGAAGGCGGGTACCAGATCCCATATAACGTCGATAATCTAGATTTTATCGAGCACGATGCTAAGTTTATTATCGCCATCGAAACCGGTGGAATGCGGGACAGGCTTATCGAAAATGGCTTCGATACGGACTATGACTCAATTATTGTACACCTGAAAGGCCAGCCCGCAAGAAGCACGCGGAGGCTTCTAAAAAGAATGAACGAGCGACTAAAGCTGCCCGTCGTCGTTTTTACGGATGGGGATCCCTGGTCTTACAGGATATTCGCCTCCGTCGCTTACGGCTCAATAAAGAGCGCACATATGTCAGAATACATGGCAACCCCGGCAGCTCAATTCATTGGCGTACGCCCGAGCGATATCGTCAATTACGATCTCCCCACCGATAAGCTCTCTGATCAGGATGTGCGGGCTCTACAGTCAGAGCTTACCGACCCACGTTTTGCAACTGATTTCTGGAAAGAGGAGATCAATCTCCAACTGGAATTGAAGAAAAAGTCCGAACAACAGGCGTTCGCGAGTAGAGGCTTAGACTACGTAACTGATGTTTACCTTCCCGAAAGACTCACTGATCTCGGGGTAGTTTGATACGCTACAACGATTTGCTCAACTAATTTTGGCGGGCGTTGGGTCGATCATTTTTATGATAGAAGCGGCTATCGCGTTGACGCAAACCAGCCCTACATACCTGACTGCCCCACCCTTTCTTTACCTTGATCGAACCCTCACTGAATACGACTTCGCCACGCACCATGGTGAATGACGGAAAGACGGCGGCGCAGCCTTCAAAAGGCGTCCACCCACACTTGCTATACAGCACATTCGGCGTTATTATTTTCCTATCGTTAGGATCAATAAGTATGAGATCTGCATCATATCCTTGACGTATCGCTCCTTTGTTCTTTAAATTGAATCTAGCCGCTGGAGATGCGCTTACCAGATTCACGAGCCGTTCAAGACTTATCTGATCGAGCCTCGCCAATAGCAAGGGGAGCAGAGTTTGAACCCCTGGCACCCCCGGAGGAGGGAACGACATGTTCTTATCGGCAATAGAGTGAGGCGCATGGTCGCTTGCGATCATGTCGATATGACGGAGACTTGACCACAGGATATCGACGTTTTGCCGGCTCCTCAGCGGAGGATTCATTATGCCAAAAGGGCCAAGTCTTGCTAGGTCGAGGTCAGATAGGAAAAGGTGATGCGGAGTTACCTCAAAGCTGACATCCTGATCAGAACCTCTCACAAAGTCAAGCCCGGACGCTTCGCTTAGGTGGCTTACGTGTACTTTGGCCCTGATTTCCTTGTTGCACGCCAAGACTGTCTTGATCCCGACCAGTTCACTTGAGATTTCGCCGACACGTCTTTCAGCGTGAACGCATAAAACGGCATTGAGGCGCTTGATAGTTTGAAGCGCATGATGCAATTCCTCGCGCGATTTTTCTTGAACGAATACCTCACCAAAAGCCGTAACCCCGAGTCGCCACAAGTCATCGAGCTGGTCAAGCTTTTCGATACCAGCGTTGATGCCATAATCAACAACAGATTTTCGTGCCGCACGCTGTTTACGAAAATAGGATCGCTCATCGCATACCGGGGGCTTTGAGTTCGGTTGATCTATAACGGTGGTCACACCCCCAGCAGCAGCTGCACACGAGCCAGAATACCAGTCCTCCTTATATGCTTCATCCAAATCACGAAAATGAACGTGAGCGTCAATTGCGCCAGGCAGTAACAATCGGCCGCGTGCATCTATCTCATGCCCTCCTGCACGGACGCTTCCAATCTTAGCAATTATGCCCCTTTCGATCAAGACGTCGCTGAGAACAACTTGATTCCTGCAAAAGACTCTTGCATTTCGAATGACTGTTTGACTCATACGTGGGTCACTCAAGAGAGCGCTCTACTACCTCGCCACCAGGGCGAAGCTCTGAAAACACCTGACCTTCAAAAACAAATATTTCTGCGTTGCGTTCGCTCGGGTTTAAGCCTGCCTTCATATACGTCTGGTCCAAAAACTCCTGTTGCGTCCATTTAAAGTCAGTTGCAACTTGCGGCAGAAGCAATCCTTGTTGCTGTCCTTTTTTTACAATGATGCCGTGCTTACCGACCACAATATTAGTAGGACCGTCAATTCTTTTGGGCTTAGTAAGAAGCGTGATCTCTACCCTAATACGCGTTAGCTCCTCTGCTCTGACCGGAGGAAATCGATAGTCATACAAAGCAGCGCTGATTGCCGAGTCGATCAGGGCGTCTTTTATGGTTTTGCTTGCGTATGGATACCCGACACAGCCCCGCAAGGCTTCTGAATGCAAGGTCACAAAAACGCCGCCAAGTTCATCAAAAATAGCGGGGAGGTTTTTAGGTGCCTTTATACGATCTCCGGAATTCACCGCGATCTCTATTGCTTCGCGTGCGAGATGCACGCCGATACGCGCTTCGTCCAGATGCATGCTTCGCATGTTAGTGAATACTTATATTACATTTGCCTTCAAGATACGCCATGGAGAGGGGGTGAGTGGCTGCCGGTGGAACTCGCTGAGGAAAGTCCTCCCACCTTCTG
>DASVJT010000255.1:0-5464 GCA_036385775.1 archaeon | reverse complement strand
CATAATGGCGATGTATGCTCTTCCGTAGCTCTTGCACGCAGTTACCAAATCAGGAAAATCTTAGCTGATCCTGTGCTTTACCCTATTGGCGTAGGGGCCGCCGATTCACTCGCAGAGTACCGCCGCGTGCGATCCCTCAGCCGTCTGCCATTATTTCTCGGCGTGGGTAACATAGTTGAACTTATGGAAGCCGACTCAGTCGGCGCTAATGCTTTGCTCGCGGGCTTAGCTATGGAACTTGGAGTGAGTATGCTCTTTACGCCTGAACATAGCGACAAAGCAAGAGGCAGCGTGGGAGAACTTAAGACCGCCGCTCAAATGATGCAGCTGGCACAGTTCAAAAAGGGGTCGCCGAAGGATCTGGGCATCGATCTGCTTAAGCTGAAAGAACGCAAGCGCAGACCAGAATACGAAGTCACTAGTAGAAACATTTTTAATGCAAAAGACTTCGGTCCTGAAATTTTTTCGCCGGACCCTTCAGGCAACTTCGTGATCGGTATCAAAGAAGGAATTATTTATGCACGACACGACTCTGGAACAACTATCCAAGGTGATTCTGCAGAGAGAATTCTCACTGCCATTCTTGAACTCAAACTAGTATCAACTGCAGCACACGCAGGGTACCTTGGACGTGAATTAAAACAGGCAGAAATTGCACTGAAGTTGGGAAGAAGCTACGCACAAGACGACTCGTTCTGAGGCCCTTGAAGCACGCTTGTGTGGACGACTGACCCTACAAACTGAAGAACTGCGACACTATTAGCGTATTCACACGAATTTCGGTCGCTTTGATAACATCTGAGGTAAAGGTAGGGGCCTATATGGCATTTGATTGGTATTTTGGCGCACTTCATCGATTAGTTCTTTAACCGACATAGACTGCTTTGTACCCGTTAAGCGCTTAGTGACGGCAAGGCTCTTTTCTTTTTGCTCTTTTTCCCCCAAAACGACAACATAGGGCACCCATTCTTTTCCAGTAGCAGCTACTTTTTTGTTGACGGACTCATCCCGATCGTCGATGTCAATGCGAATCTTCGCTTTCTGGAGTTCATCTAAAACCTCTTCCGCATACTTTAGGTATTTGTCTGAGATCGGAATAATCCTAACCTGAGTTGGTGCCAACCACACAGGTAACGAGGGTACTCTTTCAAGCGCCTGTGCTTCGAGGATCGCTCCAAGCACCCGCTCTATCCCCCCTGTTGGTGATGTGTGTAAAATGATGGGCCGAGCTTCTCCCGTTTCATCATAGTACTTTATGTCAAACCGCTCCGCACTCTCCACGTCAATCTGGACAGTAGGACATTCTATTGGTTTTCGAGAGGTATCCAACGCCGCTAGGTCGCACTTACAAACCCAGTAGTGTGCACGCTCTGACAAAAGTTCTAGAAGGAATGGGCGCTGAAATTCGCGAACCATCAGCTGAACCCACGTTTTGTTCTCTTCATAAAACGTTTTTGTACTTCGAAATATAGGTTCATATTTAACAGCTAGATCTAAGCCAGATTTAAACCCGAGTCTTAATTGTTCTAAAAAAAACCGCTTCGCTTCGTTCATATCCTTACAAGCTGTGTGCATGTCAGGCATGGTAAATGCTCGCTGGCGCTTGAGACCGGTCACTTCGCCACGTTGCTCATAACGGAAGGAGTAAGTTGAAAGCTCATATAGTTTCAACGGCAGGTCTTTTGAGGTCAAATGCATCTCGTGCATCATGCTAAACATGCCAAAACAGGCGGCGAATCTTAGCATCATATCGCGGGAGCCAGCTTTCAACCTGTATTGTCGCTCTCCAAACTTGCTTGCATGTTCGCTAACCGCTTTACTAGCTAGGTCATACATCACCGGCGTTTCGACCGGCATTGCACCATAACTCACCGACAAAAGGTATGTGTAATCGATCAAAAGGTCTCGAATCAGTTTCCCTTTAGGCAACCACTTGAGATGGCCCACATCCGATAATGGCTCATACTCAACCAGCTCCTTCTCCTTCATCAACCTGATATGCGGCAATTCAGATTCCGCACTACGTGTTACGTATTGTCCCAATTCATATCGTAAAATGTCTTGGAATTCGGAATCCGCAGAGGAATAAGCATTTGCGGGGGTGAGCTTGCCGTCGGGCTCCATTACATAAAAATCTCTGTCGACTTTCTTCTTTTCTGGTTGAGCCTCGGCTTTAATAGATCTTGAAAGTTCAGCTAGAGGGTGCCCTTTACACTTGAGACTAAACGATTTGTACCAACCAAATGGTGCTCGTAACACATCATAACCAACAAGCAGAGATTCAATTTGTTGCAGGATTGCCAAGGCAGTCTCAGGCGAGGCCAATTCGGAACTCAAATGAGCATATGGATAAAGCAGCACCCTCTTCGTCGCTACTTTGGACGCTACGTCCTGTATAGCCTTTGACGCCTCAAGCGCCACTTCGTCCGCATTCACTGCATCAACACGTTCTGCTGCGATAAATACCGCTAAAGCCTCCTCTATTCGCGCTTCGCTTCTCAGACCGTCCAAGTCTTCCGCGTACTTAGTTGCCTTTGTAGTCTTGTATTCAAAGTAGTCAACGTGCATTAGAAGGAGGCGCATATATAACCGTCCTTAGTTTATGTGGTCTCTTTCTTTCAGCCGAGAAAGCGATGTTTCGTGAAGCTTACCGGAATCTGAGCTTAAACGAAGTGAATCTGCTATTTTTTGCCGTCTCGAAAGGGTGTAGCTAGGTCAAGCTTTTCACGAACAAATACAAGATAGCAGAGATAGCTGCAATTTTCAGAACGTCAGAGAGGTATGGAATCCACCACAAAATAAATGTTATAGCAAATATCAAGGCGAAAGTGATCCAGTCAAAATTTCTTAGCTGATATCGAGGCCGTTGCATATTAGTGATACACAACTGTTATGATATAAAATCCTATTGCTCTTTTCGAAAAACAGCCGAGAAGCAGGCTTGTTTTCTCAAAAAAATCAGCTCAGCGTGCCTATAAGATACGTTGGTGTAGCGTTAGTTACTAAGAGCTCGTATCGAATCCCAAGAGTCAACTTACGCGCCACAACTATAGGCCTAAAACTGTCATTATATAGGACAGTACTCCCGTTTTTGCCGCGTTCTACCGCAAGCGCCCAATAGCTTTTTCCAAAACTGAGACAGTTTTGTTCGTACGCGATACGGTGATGTTCTGTAGTTAACATTCTTGATCGCTCTTTAGCCACCCTGCCAACTACAGGTTCCAAAACAAACGCTGAAGTTCCCTTTCTTTTTGAAAAACGTGTGATATTTACCTTAACGGGCCGGATCTCTCTAATTAGATGCATTGTCGCTTGAAAATCCTCTGCCGTCTCAGATGGGAAGCCTACTATGAAGTCGGTCGATAAGGTGATCTCTCGATATGCATTACGAAATCGTGCGACGATGCGCTTGAAATCAGATACAGTGTACTCACGTTCCATTCGCTCTAAAACCCTGTCAGAACCAGACTGTACTGGCAGGTGCAGAAATTTGTACACTTTCGGATGTTTGAACGCTCGCAACAGATCTTCGACAATATCTAGCATTGAAGAAACGTTCATCATCCCAATACGGAGTCTAAAATCGTATTTGAGTTCGCAAAGGACTTCTATAAGCTCTGGAAGTCTACATCCATTATCTAGTCCATAAGCTCCTCCGTCTTGCGCCGTCAAGAAAATCTGCTTTGCACCGTGCTGAATTCTGTACTCTACATCCTTTGTGATGACCTCTACGCTTCGACTTTTGATCGGTCCTTTTATAAGCTTCACGACGCAGTAGCTGCAGCTTCCCTGACATCCTTGAGCAATCTTCACTCGCGCTGTCACGCTAAGCCTCGACGTTAAATTATGCTCACAAGAGAAATGCGCTAATATGTAAGGTGCAACACGGTCGTTCTGCAAAATTAGCAATTCTGGAAACAACGAACGCATCTGATCACCAAGCTGCTGCACCATGCAACCGCTGACAATGAGCTTTCGATGGCTGCGCTGACCATAAAGCAGCTCGATCCGCTTTAGAATCTTCCGCTCGGTGGCCTCAATAACCATACATGTATTTAGAACAACGACGTGAGCTTCGCTGGCGGAGTCTACAAGTCTATACCCATCTAGCTGGTGAATGAGCTCTTCGCTCTCACTTTGATTTAACGCACAGCCGTACGTTTCTATACAAACTGACGTCATCTTTTACGCTAAGTTATTTCGCGCCTAACAATGATTATGACCAACAGACGCGCCCCGTTTCAATTCCAACAAGCAAAACCTGATCCCTGTCTCTTTTCGACATAAGGCAATTGTAACGCTAAGTCTGGATTACAACAATAGATAACTATACATTTTTTAGTATTAATGGGAGACTAAACACGATATAGGATCTTACGTTTAGCAGGAAGATATGAAAATTTCAGTCGTTATCCCAACGATGAATGAGCCCGCCATTGAAAGCGTACTTCACGACGTCTTTGACGTCTTAAAAAACCAGGACATAGAAGTAATCCTCGTTGACAAGTCAACAGACGAAACGCCAGTACGTGCTGCCGAGTTTGGTGCAAAGGTTATCCACCAGACTGGGACTGGCTATGGGGATGCGTATATTACAGGATTCAAGCATATCTCAAAAGATTCAGAGGTAGTCGTCATCTTAGATGGCGATTATACTTACGATCCACACGATATTCCGGCTCTACTTCAGCCTATAAATGACAGCGTTGATTTTGTTATCGGGAATCGATTCGCTCTTATGGACAAAGAGGCGATGAGCAAGAGAAACGCGCTCGGCAACAAAATACTCACTGCGTTGATAAGATACTTGTACCACGTCCAAATAACTGATTCTCAGTCAGGAATGCGTGCAATACGGCGCTCGGCACTTGATGATATGAGGCTGCAATCGCCCCATATGCCATTCGCCAGCGAAATGATAATTGAGGCACAAAAGGCCGGCTTGACAATTGCTGAAGTTCCGATTAGTTATAGAAAAAGAGTCGGCGAAGCAAAACTCGATCCATTTAGAGACGCCCTAAGTATTGTATTTATGACCGTTCGCCTAGTGCGGGACTACAACCCAATTGTGTTATTCTTGCCAATCGGTTTAATACTCATACTTATAGGCCTCGGTTACGGTGCAAGCGTCCTTATTGAATATGTAAATACTGGAATTGTAACACGGTTCGCAGCTACTATTCTTTCTGTTCTGCTTATCTTGACTGGCTTGCAGATTACATTCTTTGGCTTGTTGGCCGACATAGTGCTTACGAACCTGCGACGAAGATAAGCTAAGATGAATATTGCTTACGTATCTGATGTTATCTACCCCTTTGTGAAGGGGGGGGCTGAGAAGCGCATCTACGAAATGGGGAGGCGTCTTGCTGCTCACGATGAGGTCCACGTTTTTGGCATAAAGTGGTGGGAGGGTGACAAAGACATCGATTTGGATGGATTACACTTGCACGGCATCTGCAAGCCG
>DASVJT010000254.1:0-2969 GCA_036385775.1 archaeon | reverse complement strand
CTCTGCAATACTCACTGCGTCTCTCTCAATTACCTCCATTAGGCCATGAAAGATCGCTTCTTCCATTACGTTGCCTGAAGCAAGACCATTTGTATTGCTCCTAAAGAGCTGCCAATGACCTTGCACAGGCGAATAAGGATGAAAAACGGCATTTGCAGGAACAATAACCTCTTCATCGTTGAGAATGTCCCACCCAGAGTACCACTCAATTTTAGTATCTTTAGACAGGTAGCCCGGCAATATGAGATCAGCGGGATTAACGGCGAAATTATCAGCGCTTAGGTGTTCATACGAGTCAAACTGCAATTGCCCCTCAAAATTAGTGACTTCAGCAGAAAACCGTTCGACAGCTTCCATTATCACCGAAACGCGAGCTTCCGTTTCAGTTGTGCCTTTACCTGCATACACAGAAATAGCGCCGTCTGCAGCGGACGGTCTTATTGCAGAAAATACAGGCAAACCTATGCGATCTAGCCCAGAAATATCTGCTATCCGTGTAACCCCAATATCCGGCACTGCCGATTGAACGCGTTTTAAGGTCTCTGCCGGCGGCATCACCCTGTGAGTGTCAATGCAATATATCTTAGATGCTGTGTGCAATTCAATCTTATTTGTCATCACGCCTCACAAAAGAGCCCAAAATCATTAAGCTGTGCTCTAAAACCTCAAACTCTCGCGCTTTTAGTGCATAACATGCTACTGTCGCTTAATAAATAAATCGATATAGGGCTTCAGGCTGCTGTAAATAAGAACGATGCATGTGAGCTTTCTTACGCTGCAACAAATGTAGGTCCTTTACTTGGAAAAAGGCTAGACATAAACGTCCTTAGTCGCCTCTAAAAATGTTACCCGTAAATTTTCCCGTATTCTTTAGAATATTATACCAGCGACGAGAGATTGAATACGCAAAATCTTCAAACACAATATAATTTATCTCCTTAAGAATCGCTCCTTCTGCGATAGTCACAAATGTGTAGTCAAAATCTGAAGATTCAATTTTAAAAATGTCACCTATAGCCCCTTTTATTTCGTGTGTTATCGCTCCGTTATCTTGTATCACAAGAGCCCAGCTAGGACCAAATCGCGGATGAACTCCTAAAAGTCGCCAAACGTTGCTCGAGCCTTCAATTGAAAAGGTTAGTTCTGCTTTAGGACTTGGAATTGAATCCACGCATTGCTCCTTATATTAAGACAAATCAACTAGAATATTTGATATGCCTTGAGCTTTGTCTTTAAAAAATCTTTCGAAGCTAAAGTAATAACTACATAGGAATTCACGTTTCGTGTTGCTTCAAAAATTAATTACTTCTAACTATAGGCATGGTTTTTTTGATGATCGATCGATTGCTTGTCGATATCTAGAAGTACGAGAAGGTAGAAGTACGGTTAATGGCTCAAGAAGCAGAAAAAGACACCGAAGGTCAAAACGAAGACGTTTACGAGCTCGTATTGCCTCCTGGTATTCCAAGCAAAATTATAGTAGCAGCGTGCAAAAAATTCGACACTGACGTCGTTTCTGCTTATGCAGACGTTGAAACTGGCCTAGCTGACGTGACTTCACGAGATTTGCTCGCCTTCAGGGCAGACAAAGAGACGATAGAAAAGATACGAGAATTCGTAATTGAAGAGACAAGAAAGTTTATTGACGAGTGAAATTAACCAGAGAACACAAAACCAAGCAGGTTCGCAAGTTGCTCACGGTGATTTATCCACCAGGCTCATCAAATCCATCCATTGATACGTGAAGCATCTCTCTTTTCTGATCTAAGCGTTTCCGAAACTCTTCAAGTGACTGAGCCTCTCGATCTGCTGTCACCGTTTCTTTGCTGACTATCTCGAGGTGCTTTGGGTCGTAATACAAATTGGTAGAATCAATGAGTACCCACATCTTTTTATCAAAGAATCGCAGCTCCAACACCTTTCCGCGCGTGTGCGTGCCGGCATACTTAACATAAGTATCTACGGTAATCGTACGATTTTTTATGTCGAGAGCAATTTCATCGCCCATTTCACGTTCCCTAACAATTGTTCGTTCGTAAGTTCTTAATGCTTACTACACTTATTGATGACCCTAGGTTTTGCGCCTAGTAACTGTTATTATCCTCTCCGCATAAGGCAAAAGCGCGCACAGGCGACGCGTCACCACGAACTAACTTCAGCGGCATTCCAAAAAATAAGACTTGCTTTCCCACCAACAGCCGGAGATTATTCGACAGATTTTCAAAAATAACAATGTCGTTTTGGAGGAGCTTCTTATGCACCTCACTTTCAGAAGAGTCAAGCGAATCTACTGACATGCTGTCAATTCCCACTGCTTTGACTCGCTTCTCTATCAGCAATTCAGCCATCGCTCTATCGAGGTGCGTACAACTGCGCCTTGCCAACCCGTTTATCGTAGAATCGTTCGACCCTGTATAGAACAAAACTACTTCGCTGTATGGCAAGGGAGCACTCGCCTCAAGATCGTCAGGGCAAATACGTGATCCTTCAGCTTTGTGCGTTAGATCATACGTCACCGCGCTGCCATAGAACGCTTCAAGAGACAGTTCGTCAACTGCTTTTCCGCTTTCAAGAAGATGGAGGGGCACATCGACGTGCGTGCCAGCATGCGCGCTTAAAACGATACGTGTAGTGTTTACTCCGCACGTATCGATAGTGCTAAGCACCTCGATTCTCGTACTAGGATCCCCGGGAAATGTTGGCATGTCAACCGATACGGGCTGAGACAGATCCACGATTCTTTTATTGCTCAAAAAGGCAGGATCAAAGACTGACATCGGACACACCAAGCGATTAGTGAAGGATTACGTGTGTACCAACTAGACACTTAAAAAAATAAAAAAAAAGAAAACGGTGGCTGGTTTTAAACCAGCCTCATCAACGGTGTGTTTTCTGTCTGCGGTTCGACTCCTAGCTCTTTGGTGCTCTCCTCATTGATGATGTCGATCATCGCCATAGCGGGGAAGATG
>DASVJT010000253.1:0-5268 GCA_036385775.1 archaeon | reverse complement strand
TTGAACGGGGGACAAATCGGTCTACAGCCGACCACTCTGCCAGACTGAGTTAAGGCGGGTGACGACAGTATTGCTGCCGTTATTACTTATTCTTTACTGTGTTCAGCTGAAGACCTTAAAAGTGCTATACGCTTTTTGTTTTAGGTTGATCAGTCACCTTTGTTGTCAAAGAATATGGTGCTATTTTTATCGCTCGTCGATATAAAAAAGCGATAACGGAAACTTAATAAAGTAATAAGGTGAACCCAAGTCAGACATATATCTGACGAGCGTCTGACAAATGGCAGCTTTTTGTGGTCTCGTAGGCAGACAAATGTCTGCTTTCCGTCTGACGCTGTAAGCTTCCAAATAAGTGCTATGGAGCGAATCACCCTGAGATTACCCAAACAACAGCTCGAACTAATAGATCTACTAGTAACAGCGGGAGAATTTCCCTCAAAGAGCGAAGCAATACGAGCAGCTGTTCGGGACTTAGTTGATACCCATTACGAGAAGCTCTTGAGTAGAAAAGAACGAAGTACAGTTTTGATTTAGAAAGAGGTGACGGTGTATATGCAAAGTATAGTCGAAGAGGCTTTGCGGCGATGCGAGATAGAAAAGCAGCGACCACAGGTGCCTCAAATTGACGAAGAAGAGGAATTTGGGGCTCCTCGAATACTCATTGTTGGCTGTGGAGGAGCTGGCAACAACACAATCAACCGACTCTATAATATCGGAGTCGAGGGAGCAGAAACGATCGCGCTCAACACTGACAAGCAACATCTGGACATGATCGAGTCGGACGTAAAAGTATTAGTTGGCCTATCGATCACCAACGGTTTAGGTGCGGGAGGCGATCCAGAGGTTGGACGACGTGCGACCGAGTTGGGTCTCCGAACTTTAGAAACGCTCCTCAAAGACGCCGATCTTGTATTTATCACAGCCGGGATGGGGGGTGGAACAGGCACAGGCGCTGCGCCAATTGTCGCGCAGGTTGCAAAAGCTCAAGGTGCCATTGTCGTAGCAATGGTTTCAACACCTTTCAACGTCGAACGGGCGCGGTTGATAAAGGCCGAAGAAGGACTTGAAGACTTGCGGAAAGATGCTGATACGGTGATTGTTCTTGATAACAATCGTCTTCTTGATTATGTACCTAACTTGCCGATTGACCAAGCATTTTCAGTGATGGATCAGATCATATCGGAGACCGTAAAAGGGATCTCTGAAACCATCACACAACCGTCTCTAATAAATCTTGACTACGCAGATGTTCGAACAATAATGAACAGTGGCGGCGTTGCTGCTATGCTTGTCGGTGAGTCGCAAAGCAAAGATAAGGCACGAGATGTAGTCCATGAAGCATTTAACCATCCATTACTTGAAGTAGACTTCCGCGGCGCAAAAGGAGCGTTGATCCATATCACAGGAGGGCCTGACTTAACGTTGAAGGAGGCTGAGGATATCTCTAAAGCCCTAACCTCACAGTTAGATCCTAACGCAAACGTCATTTGGGGGGCGCGTATTCTTAAAGATTACGAGGGGCGTGTGCGAGTAATGTCCATTGTGACTGGGGTTCAATCTGCTCAAGTCTTAGGGCCGACCAAAGGTGAACTTTTCAAGTTTCAAAACGCGAAAAGCGTTGCAGGTAGCGTTAAAAAGGGAACAAGCATCAGAGATTATAATCATGAGCTTGAATACGGCGAAATTGACAGTATTTTTTAAAAAATTTAATTGAACGCTGTCAAGAAAACCCGCTTTCAGATGGTCCTGTCTAAGTCTGTCGACCGTAACTTTTCAAGGACTTCGCAGCTTTGGCAAAAGGTGCGCACTGCGGGTTCCTTGCACCTGGTACATTGACCGAGCTCAAAAGGCACACGTGTCGTCAACTGTAATACCCTTTCAAGACCTCTTACGAGCGCATATTTCGTTCCCGGGTGCTTAAGCTCCAGATCGTTTAACATATCGCGTATTTCGGCTCTAAAAACTCCAGCCGAAAACCTGCACTCATCGAGATTGATTGGAATGCCCTTAAGTATAGCATAGAGCGCCACTTCCTTTTCAGGGATGTATTTGAGCGGTTTTACGCGCCGAACGAGTCCTTCTTTGGCGGGATGGTCAAGCCTGAGCAGCCGGTCGATATCCCCTCTTAAGTAGTTCATTTGCACGGTTTGTGCTTCGTCATCAAGATTGTGCCCTGTGGCTAGTGCGGAAGCGCCGACCGCCTTCGCTAGACGATTGAGAAGTGATCGCCGGAGGATGCCGCAAACAGTGCACGGGCGCTCGTTAACTCGATCGATTCTTACGCCAAAATACTCCTCGAATGATGCCACCTCCCATCTAATGCCGAGCTCTGCAACAAGCGTTGCTGCTGATTCGAGCGCTTTCTCGCGATATCCAGTGATACCCTCGTCAACGCTAATTGCTATAATGTCAACGCCGCGGCGTGAAAGAAGGTCATTCAATACGCTCAACGTGACGGCACTATCCTTCCCGCCGCTCAACGCGATTGCAAGCGTTCCTTCAATCTTTTCCTTTCGCACCTCTCTCTTGATCTTCTTTTCTACGTCGGAGATAAAGTGTGACGTACATAAGTGAAGTCCAGAATACCTCTGAAAAAGAATAGCGCTCGCGCTACATTTATCGCACTTCATTTCCTACTTAATCTCTGGACAGATACTAATAAAGTGTTCTGTCACGCGTGATGCAAAACTCAAAGTGGAAGGGCTGCTATGGTGCTGCAAGACATTGCACGCGAATTTAGGAATCTGGAACGATATGATTTCAGAGTATTGCAAGGGGTCGAGAGCGCTATGCGTTTTTTTGACTGGGTTCCGGTTGACAATCTGCCCTACTACGCACGACTGCCACCAGAAGAGGTGGCTTACCGTATAGGACGGCTTTCTAAACAGAAGCTAGTTCAGCGGAAAACTGCCCACTATATCGGCTATAAACTGACCTTCGCAGGGTACGATGCCCTTGGCATTAATACGCTCGTTCAGCGCAATGTAATCGAATCCTTCGGATCGAAAGTGGGCGTTGGAAAGGAGTCTGATATTTATGACGCACAGCAAGAAAATGGTCAGATCGTCATTGTGAAATTCCATAGAGAGGGCACGACGTTTCGACGTGTGAAACTATCGCGGGGCTATTTTGGTAAAACTGAACGATGTTCATGGATGCTCACTTCCAGGCTGGCAGCGCAAAGTGAATTTGAGGCTTTAACTAGCCTCTATGATAGTGTTGTTGTGCCGAAGCCCATTGCGCACAATCGACATGTTATCGTGATGAGTCTCCTTAATGGACGCGAATTGGGCAGCACTACACTTGAGAATCCAGCCACCGTCTTTGAAAATATTATGTTGCAGATCAAATCTGCTTATGGCTGCGGTGTCGTCCACGCCGATTTAAGTGAGTACAACGTGATTGCGTGTGCCACCGAAAAAGTTGCGCTAATTGATTGGCCGCAGTGGGTACCAGCATCGCATCCCAACGCAGACGAGCTGCTGCGTAGAGATATAGGCAACATATTGTCCTATTTTGCTAGAAAATATCAAATAAAGAAACGAACAGAAGATGTAGTTGCATATGTAAAACAGCGCGATGGGGGCGCTGCCAACCACCTCGAAGGTTAGAAAAGGGTTATTTGAACGCGTTGGAGGTGTGGCACTATTTCGAAAGCTCGGCAGAACAGTAGACCTCAGACCGCGGCGAAAAGGACGTACACGATTGTTGGGATAGACCCAGGGACCACCACTGCGTATGCTGTTTTGGATTTGAAAGGCCACGTTATTAGTGTTGCGAGCTCCCGATCCTGGGGTTTTTCTGAATTAGTTGGGTTGCTCATTGAGTCAGGACATCCAATCATAATTTCTACTGACAAAAATCCCACACCTGGAACTGTTGATCGAATAAAACGTGCATTCAGCGCCATTTTGCATACGCCCGTTTCATCACTTTCTGTCGAACAGAAGCTGCGAGATACAAAGCCTTACTCATATGCGAATGAACACGAACGAGACGCACTTGCTGCGGCAATAGACGCTTTAAGAAGCGTAAAAAATAAGCTCGAAAGCGTAGAGAAAAAAGCGCCCCCCGAGGTGGTGCTCGATGAGCTCCAGATGCTCGTTTTGCGGGGGCATACGGTCGATTCTGCCATCAATCTGCTCACAAAGCCACTAGCTAACGTAGATAATAAGGTAGGTAACAAAAAAGAGGGGATCCCTGCCCCTGAGAAAAGCCTGCTTGGTCCTGATATCCGTTATCTTAAAGCGCTCATAAAACGGCAAGATGAGCAAATTAATCGGCTTGTGAGTTATGTTATTGATTTGAAGCGATCCCTACAGTTTAGTCAAGAGAAAGTACTCAAACTGCAGAACAAGATTGATTTCGTTCGATCCGAAAATGCGAAGAGCGTTAAGCTAAATAAGGAAATCAGCTTCCGGCAGAAGGAAATAGACCGTCTTACAGCGGAACTTGCGCACAGCAAGAGGGTCAATAAGGGTCTTCAAAAACGCTCGCAGAAGCTCAAGCAGATCAGAGCAGCTGAGAAGAACAAGGCACTACAGGCCATTAAAATTGTCAAATTTTTTAACCGAGAAGGGATTCAGTCGGCCGATCAACAGGTGGGGCTTGCAGAAAGCGTCATCCTGCTGGAAGACGCGAGTGGCGGAGGTGTAGCTGCTGCAGAACTGTTGGTCAGCAAAGGAATACTTGCTGTCGTTTTAAAAAACGAGATGTCTGATGCTGCCCGAAAAACCTTTTTTAGCTCAAACGTTCCGATTTTCTCGATTCGAGAGTTCCCAGTAAAAACGTCTGGCAACCTAAAAACAATCGATAAAAACACTCTCGAGATTATGATCGAAAAAGGTCAAACGGAAATAGCGAACTTAAAACAACAGGAACGACTTGATTTGCTTGAAACGCTCGTTGATTCGTACAAGCACGATCGAATAAAAAGCAATGAGAACAACAACTGACACTATTTTGGTATCGTAGTGTGCTTGCGATACAATGGCTACTAGCTGAGTCTCGCACGTGAACTGGTCCGGATGCGCTTATAGATGCGTTCGCCGTGAGAGTCCATCGCTACCAACAGTGGGCCGAAGTCTCGCACTTGAAGCTTCCAAACTGCTTCTGTGAAGCCGAGCTCCGCGTATAAACGTCTAAGACCCCCTCGATTCTGTCTTTCGCTAATATCCCGCAGCCTCCCGGGAAAGCAAGATAGAAGCACCGACTAGCAAAGGAGTTGGCCACTTTCGACGACAAGCCGCCTTTGCCGATTATTGTAGT
>DASVJT010000252.1:0-2646 GCA_036385775.1 archaeon | reverse complement strand
ACGCTTGGGCCGGGTTCAGATCAAAGACCATTCTGTTGATAATATTCCTGGCAGCCGTTAGAATCAGCTTCGGTGTATCAGCCTCGAATGTAACCCCTGTTGCGTGATATTCGGGCTCGTCCTTCACACACAGAACGATCTCATTATCGGTGAAGGTAACACAACCCTCGCGACCGATCAGCTTCTTATCAGCTATTTCTTCTACCTGTCTTGCAATTTCTTTAATTCCCATTTTTTCATTTCCATTTCTTTCATCATCGTTCATGCCTCCTCTTCGGACTCTCATCCAGATACCAGGAACCAGACCTAATCCGACATCTGACTTCATAGCCTCAAAGTGCCCGCAAATCCTCCCTCGGATATAATAACCTATATCAAGAAACGTGCCATGACTTCAGTAGGACGGCAAATGCCGATATATCCTGAAAGTACAGGGGATTGTAGGATAGGTTCAGGAAAAGTGGCTATGGCCAATACTCGAAAATGTATCGTTATTGTAGACAACATTTTCGCTCAGCAATATATTATCTTGTTCCACAAGACAAATACTGTTTCCTGTATCGTGTTTGCATTGGAGTGAGTCTCCTCGGTTAATATTCTCATCAACTTCTGTTTTGCAGGTATTTCCTTATATTCTGTACGTTTCCCCACCCGCTGAGCCTTTTTGGTAATCTTGATCAAAGCTTAGAAGTGGTCACGATTGTATCTGGCATAATTCTTGTATATTCAACAGTAACGACATGGACAGAGGAGGAAAGATGGTACCAGCGTTGAGAGAGACAACAGGAAGTGCAACAGAGCCTAGGAGCCTGTCGGACTTGCCTAAACAGTTCTCGTAACTCCTTAAGGAAGTTAAGATCGTCCGACCTGGGTATTTCTCTAATATAGTCAATCTCTGCAGGTTTACTTTTCCCGTTGCAGTGTTGACCTGTCTTCCTGTACGGCTACCTCATTATCTTTTCAATCTATCTCGTTAATACATACAATCTTTTCAGATTCCATGCGATGCACACCAGTTTCCATTCGGCTGTCACCAATTCCAAACCACGCAGAAGGAAGCTCGTAAACCCCATCGCCGATTTGATAATCCCGAATACCGGCTCCACTATACCCTTTCGTTTTGCGTAGATTGCCTTTCCGTCAATTGTTTTAAGCCGGTGTTTCATTCTTGCGACACAGTCGGCATCATCAGGGACAGGTGGTGGTTCAAGGAACCGCTCTATAACCGGTTGGTTGTGACCCTCACGGCCCGGGGCAATATACGGAGTGATTTGTTTTGCTTCGCAGCTTGTTACATTTGCTTCACTGAAGTAGCCGCTGTCGGCAATGAGGGCGCCAACAGCGCCGAGTGCCTTTGGCAGTGCATCAATACGGTCGAGGGCAGGTTCCAGTTCCTTCTTGTCGTTGGTGTTCTGACTGATGCAATCCGCCACGATAAGCATTGAATCATTATCTACGGCTGCCTGTGCGTTGTATGCCTGTTCGAAGCCGCTGCCTGACGGCATGATTCTCGACTCACTGTCGGTCAGGTTCACCTGGTCTTTTCCGGTAGGACCGGGGATGGGAGGTTTCGGTGCGGAACCTTTCGGCTTTTTGCCCGTCTTCCGCTGCTTTTCGGACCTCTCTGCAACCTTCTTCTCGTATGCTTCCTGTTCAGCTATATGGCGCTGTGCGGCACGACGTTCAATCTCGGCTTTAGCTTCGACAATAGCCTTGAGACGCTCTTCACGCCGGATGATTTCTTCAGGGATGCTCATCCCGTCGGGGATGTCAGCCTTGTCGGCGGCTTCTGCCTTTTTAAGCAGTTCGGCAACTTCGGCTTTCAGTTGCTGCTCCAGCCTTAAGGCATGGTCGTAACTGAACGCCTTGTGTTTGGATGCGTTGGCCTTTACTTTGGTTCCATCCAGACTTACGGTCCCGAGCTTCAGAACGTTCATCTGAGAGGCAATCTCAAGAATCCGGACAAAGATCTTCGTAAGTTCCGGCAGGAAGCGCCTTCGGAAGGCAGCGATAGTGTCATGGTCAGGATGGCTGTTAGCGGCAATATAACGGAAGGCTATTGAGTCATAGGTGCTCCGTTCCAGTTTCCGGCTGGAGAATATACCTGTGGCATAGCCATAAAAAAGAAGAGCTGCCAGCATGACCGGACTGTAAGGATACGATCCGCGACCAGAGTAAGATTCTTTCAAAGAATACAGATCGAGTTTTTCGACAACCTCAACAACAAACCTGGCAAGATGTCCTTCGGGCAGCCAGTCTTCAACTGAAGGGGGGAGGAGGTATGTGGTCTTTCTGTCGCAACCGATAAAATTGACTTTCATCTCATTCAACTCCGCACGTTATTTACTTGAAAGATGAATGATTATAACATATTAGACGGTTTAATGCACTGGAAAAGTAGAATAATATTTAATAATCAGCTGGAAAAGTCCGACAGGCTCCTAGCAGACACTGGCGGCAAGCCTTAAAACGACCACAAAAGGAGAAGAAAGATGAATGAATTTTTCCAGATGCTCAAAAAAGGACCTGAAGTAACCAGGGCGTCAGGGGGAAGCTGACGGTTCCCCCTGACGTTGCCATTCCTCCGATAAACAGAGAATAGATAAACGAGGAATGATCCGTCGTCAATAGTGGACACCAAATATG
>DASVJT010000251.1:0-6924 GCA_036385775.1 archaeon | reverse complement strand
AGGGTGTATATCATCCCCATTCCTACGTTGCTCATGGGTTCATCCACATCGTCCGGAAAACGCTCTACATCCACGAGAAGCCTGGAGATGGGGAACCGCAGTATCGTTGCCTCCGGCACGGTAAAAAGTTCGTCAGTGAACGCGTCGGTCATCAAGGTCAGCTCAGCGGCTAGATCGCCGTCTGAAAGCACGATTTGATCCCTCAAATTCTCGGGGATTACCCTAGATGAGTGTGGAATATGAAGAATCATTGTGAATTCAAACAGGAAGGTCCGATTGAGCGCTGCATCCCATTTTCAGCATTTCTTGCATTGTTTATCCTCTAACAGCCCTTTCACTATTCACGTCTACAGAAACGCCAATATGAGAAAGAACACGAAAAGCGCCGTCACTGCCAGGCTCCCAAGGATAAACACGAAGAACACTAAAAGAGCCGCGTAATACAAAAGGCCGTGCGACTTTTGCTTCACTACAGAAGGTTCCGGCCAATCCGCGAGGTACAGCGTCCCGTCGTTGTTGCTCCTCACTCTTTGATCCATTTTATTCTCCGCTCTATTATTCCTCGGTCTCGTCGAGATTAACGGCTAAGTCGTCTTCCAGTCGAGTTCTTCCCAGAGAAAGTTTGAGACGCAAGACGCACTCGGACAGCAGTTAGTCTTTGGAATTCTTAATCGGAAGCTCATACTACGCGCCTTGATGACCATTTTGTTGTCTTCACTGTAGGTTGATGTTGGATACAGAGGCTTTCCGGCTCAGCAGCCCTCAAGATTTTCCCCATCCCGCTCTTTTGTAAGTGCCTCGGCGTCTTCTTTCTCCACCACGGAGTCGAGTCTTTTTTTGCGTCATAGAAAAATCGCCTTGTACTCTCAAAATAAACGATGTCTTCAATTTCGTTTGTTTAGGATCGACCTCCAGGGTCTACCCAGGTCTCATGATACACTTCCTCTTCTGACCCTGCTCGTCTTCAAAGAGTGCGTAATCCCATAATTCCTTGTGACCCAACTTCCCAAGATTAACCACTCCCGTCTCGAGCACCTTTCTTTTCGCCATCGTTCTTCCTTAGATTTGAGACTCCGCTGAGCGAAATTAATAGATACGCGCATTAAAATGGCACAACATAAGCACCGTTTGATTTTATAAGGTCCCTAAAGTTTGGGCAAAGCGAACTCCCATATCATAAGCTCTTTTACAATCGTTTGGAAATTCTTGCCGTCTCCTCTTTGCTTTCTCTTCAACGTTAAATCTTGAAGACTCGTACTTAGAATAATCATCAAATTGGTAGGTGTCTGTCACAAACAGCGATTCCGCTTCTCCAAAGGTCCTCTCCATAAACATTTCAACCATATTGAGGTGCCGATCAATGCCCAGTAGTTTCATCTGGTCTTCTGTTGCGCCCAACGCGTGAATTAAACCCGTCTTGATCTTCTTCTTAAAAAGCGTTGAATGGTTCACATCGTACACTAAGTATGGAAATATCAACCGTTCCATAAAGGATCTCATCTCGCCAGGAGCTGTACCCAAATAGACAGGAGACCCCAAAATTAAAGCGTCAACATCCTCAACTTTTTTGAGAATTGGTGTCAAATCATCGTTGACGGCACACCTACCGTAACTCTCGCCACCTTTTAATTTACAGGAAAAACAGCTTATACAGCCTTTAAAATTGAGTTTGTAGAGATGAACGAGTTCCGTCTCTGCCCCCTGTGAAGCCGCACCTTGTAGCGCGTTATTCAATAGCGTTGCGGTATTGCATTTGGTTCTCGGACTTCCATTTATTGCTAATATTCTTACAGACATTGCAGCTCCCTTGCAGCGATTTACAGTTGTTTATTCGCACGAGTATCTAAACATTGACCCCTTAGACACCTCAACCCGCAAGTTCGATATCCCGCCAATATCGCATATAAGTGTCGTAGACGTCGTCAGGAAGTGGGTGTTTATAATGTTTCCAGTCCACCCCCGTCATCCCGTGGCCTCGTGGTTAGCGGCTTGACAGACCGCGCATAAGATGGTTTTGGAGATAGATCAACGAAGGTAAAAAAATCGTACTAGGCATACTATTTTAGATATATATAGATATTTATAAAATTTAATTTATAATTAGTATATAGGCTTTTAACGTGCCTAAAACGAGTCAGTGCCGTTTGTCTTGATTATTGTAAGGAGGTTTTTTTTTAAAAATAGCTTATTCATGTTACCATTTTGTTACCATTTTGTTACCATTTTGTTGCTTTTTTTCCTTTTGATCGTCTTTAGCCAATATTCGTATCCGCGAGGATCTTTTTCAGAATCTGATGCCTGATCGTACATGCCGCTGGCTAAAGAGCATCAAATGTGACCATTGGTATTACGTTCAGACCTTTGGCAAGCACCAACGCTTTATCTAAAAGACGACCTACACCATCTGCGTCCCGGCATCCATAGAAGCGCTCTGGTTCCAGACCTCAACCGGCGTGAAGGTCCAGATGCCCTGGAGGGTCATACCCATCTGCTTGATTTTCTCAAACATTCCGTCAAACATCGGACCAGACGTGACGTAGTCTGTCACTGCGCATCTGATCTCGTAGGACTTGGGGCCGGCGAGGACCAAGAACGAAGCGGTCTTGCCGTCCTTCTTCATCGCTTCCAGGTTATTTCCGGTCCGCTTCATCAAAATAGCGCCGGCAATCATCATCTCGTTCGATGGCGCCGCGATACTGCCTGCTTGGATGGCGTGCGGAGCGCCGTCCGGGCCGACGGTTGCTAGGATCTTTGGATTATCCTTGTTGTTGATCGCTTCTACTACTTCATCAGGTATCTTGACCATGCCTTTCACCTAGTCAACAAGGTTCATTCATCAAACGTAAATAGTTGCCTAAGTTCAACGCGTCATCTTGACTGGAATCTGAAGACTACGTATGCCCTGCCTGAAGTTCAAGTCATGTTCACTTTTCCTTCAATTTCCGTGCAAATACCCGTGCGCCCTCCAGATCGTCCTCATTTGGTCTCCCCCTATTTATCCCCCCGAAAAGTTTCAAGGGCCCAACTGTGTCCCATCCCTTGCAGGAGAACTCACCTGTGATGGAGAAACCTCGTTTCACCAGCATCTCTTTTAGAGCAGCATGTCCCTGTCCTTCTCCTGCGCCCCTGGTAGAAAAGATAAAACCTTGTTTACCTGTGACGGCGGGAAGCCCCTTTACAAACTGGAGGAGGGTCTTGTGGAACTTCCTACCATAGATCCCTGATCCAAATCCTATCAGGTCATATGCAGTGAGGGTTTCGGGTCGTGCCTCGCCGATAGGGACGAGGTCCGCCCCGAGCTCTTCTGCCATCACCTTTGCTACTTTTTCCGTGTTCTGGTGGTGAACTGAAGCATAGATAATCAGCGTTTTCATAGTAAGTGCCCTTGGTGGTGCTTATTGTAATATTTTCTGCCCCTGTGACCACCTTTACGGTCACGTCTTGCCGAATTTGCCTGATTTTCCCAAAATCATCATCCGCTGCACGTTTCGGCTAATCAAAATAATTAAAAAACCTTGGCCAGGGAGATTTTACTTGAGCAACACGACGTTTCCCATTCCACGCCGCCTACGCTCTATAAGTCCCCGGCTTTCAAGCCCATAAAGCGCCCGGCTGACGTTAGATTTAGGCAGCCCTGTCTTTTCGACGAGCACACTCTGGTCGATGACTCCTTCGTCGATAATAGCCTTGTAGAGCGTTTGCTCATCATCTTTGAGCGTTTTTGCGACCTCCTCCCATCGCTGCCGCCGCTCTTCTAAGATAACTTCTGCTGCGGATGCATTCTGCGTTGGAGCCGGCGTTACTCCGTCGTCATGCAGCAAGATGTATGCCGCCGCGGCGCTCATGAGGACAAGGGCTGCTCCGATCTCAAGAACGTCGGTGTACGTAAATAACCCCGGGACTTGACTGATTATGGCAGTGTCGCCCTCAACGAGTATTTGTACGGGTGTCGGGTTGAGCAGCTTGAATGCGAGAACGAGTACTGAAGCGAGGAAAATAACTGCAGCGAAAAGCGTTTTTCCTCGAATTCCCCCCCTCATGATAAGTATGCCTCACTTCGCACGGCGTTGGATTAACCCGAGCACCCTGGACCGTAGCAAATGCGTTCCTCTACCGAAATTATTTTTTCATGCGGTATATCGATATCGATCTTGTAAAACTTATCAGAGACTTTCAAAAAGAGAGATGCAGTGTCAATGGGTTGCTCGGCAGACTGGGAGGGGGGCGCTCTTGAAATAGCGATCGCCACAACAGTGTAATTTTGACCAGCAAGAAGTGCTCGCACGCGTTCGTCTTTGTTTGCGATCTCAGTCAAGTTTTTTGCACGCACATCAAATTGGGAGTGTTGTTGTGTTATTTGATCTGCCGATTGCCTTGTTGGTGACGGCTTAATTACGCTAATATAATTATCGCTGCTTCCAGGGATCGCCTTTTCTGCTCCGATTACGATAATGATGGCTCCTGTCACGACTCCGACAACCAGCAAAATGCTTAATAATGCAAGCCGCCGTTTAATCGCAGTTCTCATCGTGCCGCCTCCTTACCGTAATAATTAGCTACTGTTCGGATTTAGATTACCGCCTAAATTGCTTCCGTTTGTCAATCAGACGCTCAATAAGGTCTGCTCTTAATGCCAATCACCACTCTTCAGCGCATAACTGGGCGCCAACGCTTAGTAGTTCATAAATGTTTGTCAACTCGCCCTAGGTTTAGTAAGTTTCCACGATCAATGTGGGGGCTTCACGTGAAATAATACGGCAATGCTTCTTTAAACGTCTTTACGCTAACGACCGTCACGTTATAACCCTCCTTGCGCAGCTGCTCCTGCAAGTTCACGTTCTTCACAGCGTTTGAAGCTAACGGATTATCGGTGCTTACCATCGTCTCACCGCTGGGAACGATAATTAGGCGAGCTCCAGCTTTTGCTGCTGCCTCTGCCTTTAGATAAACGCCCCCAACACTGCTTATCGCGCCGTTACCATCGATAGCTCCAGTAGCGTAGACCGAAGCGTTAGTCGACTTGTTTGTTAGAGCGGAATACGCCGCTATGGCCATCGGGAGGCCAGCGCTCCCCCCATCGACCTCTTCCACACCCCCAGACATAGTCACAACGAATTCGAAATCACGTTGGTTGGCATTGAGCTTCGCCTGGTTCGTGGCAACTTTTACAGCGTCTTTCGCTGTCTCCTGAAAATCAACTCCAGTGAGCGGGGTAGTTTCTGTAAAAACGTGACCGCTGCCGGGTTGCGTGTAAACCTTGATTTCAGATATGGCCCCTATATATTGGTTCTGGCCATTTGTCGCGACCGCGAGCATGTGCGCAACCCCGGTGGTTGTTTCGTTAGCATTAATTCCAAGCGGAGATTGGGATGAACTAAATTGTAAGTTTAACGGGTTTGTGCTCACCGTACAACCGGCGGTTCCGACTGACAATAGCAGCAGAACGCATAAGATGGGGATCGCATAGTGTCTTTTCATATGTAGGATCCTACTGAAGTTTCGTGGAAATCGCGTGTAGCGTAATGTAACCTTTACTCATTGGACTCTCTCCAATAATCTTGGATATAACGACTTTATGGGTTAATACGACGGATATTTCACCGTCTCCTTGAGTAGAGTCCCACTATTATCTCAAATACACTTAGCGGGTTATAACCGCCCACTCTTAATTTAAAACACGCCTCCACCTAATTCAAGCCAGACGAGTCGTGCCGTTTTGTCCTTTCCTTACTTTGACGTTTATCTTCTTCCATCAAATCGTTAATAATCTTACATACTAGTTTGGTTCGTCTTTTAAATTCGTCTTCCATTCCCATTTTTTCATACCTCTCTGAGCATGTAATTCTCGTGACCTTAGCGAAAAAAGAGCGGAATAAAGGAGGTGAGACGGGAGCATTAGACCGAGCTCAAGAGGAAAAGGTAGTGCACTGAACCTCCCGCCTCTAATTTCTCTATTGTGTTTCGCTTGTTTGGTTCAATACGCTCTGTAGCTTATCCTTTTGATCCTGTGGCAATTGACTGTACCAGTTGTTGTATGCCTCCTTCAGGTTGCTCTGCAGGGCATTTTTCTGGTCGGTTGAAAGTTGTTGGTACCACGTCGCGATTGCATTCCTGGAATTCCTGGAATCTTTCCCTTGTTTTTCCTGTTGGGCGCCATGACACCGATCGTCCGATATCCCAAGAGGCTGATGTGTGGCGTTGACGCCGTCGGTTACTGTTGTTGCGGTGACGTTGATAGACTTGTTATGCACAAAAACGTCGAGTAACGGCCCAAGCAACATGTCAAGAGGTCCGTTTCTGGCGCTGTCCGTATTTGTTGTAGTCAAAGTCGTTGTTGCAGAACTCGTTGAATTCGTCGTTTGCGCATAGACCACGCCTGCAAATGTCACTGACGCGACCAGCACAACGAGAAGGCTTACTGCTAAAGCGCGTTTCTTCGTGTGTTTCACCTCCCTCCTTTATCATGCAGAAGCGACAAACGTCGCGACTGTCAAGGCACCGCAGATAAAAACACATCCCAACACGTCAGGAGTGGAAACCTGCACTGCCCAGCACGACGATTGACGATCAACCTTATCTTCAATATGTGTGAAACCAGTTTCCAACTGAGAATAATGCCCGGTTTATCTTTTATTGGTAGTTCTCAGCGTCTGTTATGCTCGAACTAAAAGCCACAAAAAATAGATTGGAGCTAAGGGGACCTGAATAAGATCAGGCAACTTTCGAGATTTAAATCTCGCGGATATAGAAACCTTCGATGTTCTAAACGAGATATCTGGGCAATCTCTGCGATCTGGGAACTTATGACCCTGATAGTGCCGTGTCCGTCGCTTCGGCCGGCAGTGATTCGGCTTCTATATAGACGCGGTTCGTCTCCGGGTACGCGCTGAGCAGGTCTGCTTCAATGCGGCGGATCGCCTTGTG
>DASVJT010000250.1:0-1625 GCA_036385775.1 archaeon | reverse complement strand
GACTGAATGAGGGGCGTAACGTTCCATGAACCGCTCTCCGTTCTTGTTTAGGAGGATGCCGCCTTCGCCGCGAGCACCTTCTGAAATCAAAATATTAGTTCCATAAAGGGTGGTGGGGTGAAACTGAACAAACTCCATGTCTTTGAGCAACCCTCCGGCACGCAGGGCAAGGGCCTGTCCGTCTCCTGTGTTGATTAACGCGTTCGTCGACTTATTGAATATCCGACCAAACCCGCCACTAGCCATTAGGATCGCTTTTCCCAGGAAGCCATGTAACTCACCGGTCATAATTTCTAGGGCCGTGCATCCTATGCAGCGTCCGCCGTCAGTTATAAGGGACGTGACGAAAAACTCCTCATAGACCGAGATTTTCCGGGCCACCACGTGTTCATAAAGGGTATGAAGCGCATTATGACCAGTGCGGTCTGCCGCGTAACACGTTCTTGGAAAACCAGCCCCTCCAAAAGGGCGCTGCGCAATTTTTCCGTCCTCAAGCCTTGACCATACCATCCCCATATGTTCGAGTTCGATCACTGCGGTAGGAGCCTCGCGACACATACGTTCAACGACGTCTTGGTCGGCTAGGTAATCTGATCCTTTAACTGTGTCAAATGCATGACTTTTCCAGCTATCCTTCGTGCCGCTCTCGCCTTCCAAGTTCCCCAGTGAAGCGTTCATCCCTCCTTGCGCCGCCACAGAATGAGAACGCAAAGGATGGACCTTGGAAACGACGGCGCCATCTAAACCGGCATCCGAGATACGAAGGGCAGCTCGAAGTCCCGTCAATCCTCCGCCGATTATGAGAACATCATGGTAATGAATCACGGTGCAAATCCCCCGTTTCACATACGAAAAAGGAGTTTATAACGTTACCATAGAATATTTTTTTAGCAGATTCCGCGCGGCTACTTATCCCCCTCTTTAGACTGAGCTACGTGGGGGTACACCATTTTCGCCGGATCGGCTACACGATCAAACTCTTCATCTGACATATATTCAAGCTCTAAAACAGCTTCTTTAAGCGTTAAATCGTTATCTAGTGCATAATGGGCGACTTTTGACGCGTTATCATAGCCAATCAGAGGGCTGATGGCAGTGACTAACATGAGCGATTGAGCTAAAAAGTTGTCAATCTGCTTTTTGTTCGGCTCAGTTCCCTCAATCAGGAACACCCGGAAGGTATGGCACCCGTCTGCTAGAATTCGGATGGAATGCAGGACGTTGTGGATTATGAGTGGTTTATAAGCGTTCATCTCAAGATAGCCGCCTGCTCCTCCAAAAGCGACCGCCACATCATTCGCCATTACTTGAACGGCTATCATTGCTAATGCTTCACATTGGGATGGGTTGACCTTTCCGGGCATGATAGAAGACCCGGGCTCGTTGGAGGGGAGAGTTAGTTCGTGTAATCCGCACCGTGGACCAGAACTTAAGATACGAATATCATTTGCAATTTTATAAAGAGAAGTTGCGAGGGTTTTTAGGGTGCCACTTAGCATGACCAGGGCGTCATGCGAACCTTGTACTGTAAATTTGTTAGGCGCGGTTACAAAGGGATAACCGGTGAGTCTTGCGATTTCAGCCGCCACTTTTTCATCAAATCCCGGAGGAGCATTAATGCCCGT
>DASVJT010000249.1:0-1630 GCA_036385775.1 archaeon | reverse complement strand
GGAAACGACATGCTCATTTGGCATAATGTCCTCTGCGAATAACAAGTTTTTCAAGACCGAACTATAAAAAGAATAAGTGCGTCAGAGATTTGACAGCGAGCAAACAGTGAAAGACCCTTCTCATCTCACTAACTTACAGACTAAAGCACAATACTCAACTTTATCTAGGAAATGACCTGCCCCCGGAAATAGTACCACTCACAATGTTAGTTCGAGTGGCTGAAAAGGGGAAGGCTGCAGAGTGAAAGTGGCCGGGACTGGGGAGCGATAGCCCAGTGAACTGTGCGGGCGAACAGTGTTGTACTCATGTCGCCAGACTTCGATCATCACCTGTGCCTCCTTCAAAGAATAAAAGATCTCCCTGGCCAGTAATTCATCTCGCATCTTGCCATTGAAAGACTCAACGTATCCGTTTTCCCAGGGGCTGCCCGGTTCAATGAATAACGGTTTCACTGCCAGCTTGGTTAGCCAGGCACGAACCCGACCAGCGGTAAATTCCGAACCGTTGTCTGAGCGAATGTGAACCGGTACCCCACGTTTCCAGAAGAGCTCCGACAATACTTCCAGCACATCTTTGTGGGTTAGGTTTCGTTTTACCCGTATCGCCAGGCATTCGCGCGTGTACTCATCGATGATGTTCAGGATCCGAAACTTGACGCCATTATGGGTACGGTCTTCCACAAAATCATAACTCCAAACATGCCCGGGGAATTCCGGGCGTAAGCGAATCACTGAACTATCATTGAGCCACAAACGTCCACGTTTCGGCTGTTTTCGGGGCACTTTTAGCCCTTCCAAACGCCAAATTCGTTCCACCCGCTTGTGATTGACTTGCCAGCCATCCCGCTGAAGCATGGCTGTAATTCGACGGTACCCGTAGCGCCCATACTTGCTGGCCAGAGCCACTATATCGGTGGTCAACTGCGCTTCATCGTCCGCAACTTGTTTCTTGTAACGCTGGGTTGAACGTGGTTGTTCAAGCGCCCGGCAGATACGCCTTTCGGAGACCGTGAACACGCATTGGGCCTGCTCGACTGCTTCCCGACGCCTCTCCGGGCTGACTATTTTTTTGAAAGCACCTCCTTCAGGATAGCATTGTCTAGCGACAGGTCCGCCACCAAATGCTTCAACCGACCATTTTCCTTTTCCAGTTCTTTTAGTTTTCGCGCTTGTGTCGTATCCAGCCCACCGTATTCCTTCCGCCAGCGATAGTAGGTCTGCTCAGTCACCTCGAGCACTCGCACTGCTTCACGCACGCTCTTGCCTTGTCCGATCAAAATATCCGCTTCACGCAGCTTCATGATGATCTGCTCTGTGCTAAATATCTTCCGCTTTGACATCGTTTCTGCCTCCAGTTTGATCCTGAGCCTATCACAAAACTTGGATCAGTTCTTGGGGGGCAGGTCAATTGCATGTACCCCATTTCATAAAGATATCCTTTTTGGGTTTTAAGCGATCATCTTGGTCAGTGTGCGAAAGGGGCGATAATTATACTTTGACAGCCGTATAAATTCAAAATCTCACCACCAGGTTCGCCAGGTTTCGCAAAGAGCGCCAGGAAAGATTGTATAATCGTTATTGTCGCACATAATTTTCCCGGGAGCCAAAGATGGGGCCTATCGAAAAGACA
>DASVJT010000248.1:0-3210 GCA_036385775.1 archaeon | reverse complement strand
AAAAAAAAAAACGCAGGAAACCCTATATCAGAGAGGTATCCATCCTCTGCGTCTTTCTGCACAGGATCTGCTTTTCAAACCTATTTCATCCATTTTTCTTGACTTCTTGAGAAGGCTTCAGACTTCCGCCGCAAATCACACAGCGGTCTTCTGCCATGAGATAATGCCTGCCACATAAGGTGCAGTAAAGCCCGCTATTCATAGGTATCGTTGAACTTAGTTCCATCGCAACCTTCCTGTCAATTTTGTTTGTGTGACTTATCTCTTCTTTATACAGATATAATTTCAAAACGAAGGATAAAGGGAATAGATCCCTCTATCTAGTCGCTTATGAAACGGTTCGACATCTGGCTAATAACGCTCATAATGGTCGTATTGGCCGACTGTGTGCTTGATTGGATGACATCGGTGCTGCCAATGCTTGACACATAATGGCCTTCCTGGCCTATTGTGCTAAGGTTATTCGAATTGGCATTCTGTAATGTCTCCTGAACGGAGTTGACCTGTCCGTGAGCATCTAGTCCAAACTCCCATGATTGTTTAATCTGGCTGTCATTGTTTTCATTAGCATTCTCCGTGGCATATTGGCCTGCTGTAGCTGCAGCGGTCAAAGTCGCATTGTTGGAGATATCTTGGGAGATAGAGCCATCACTATTGTTGATCGCCAATTGTAAGCCAATCTGCGATTCAGTGGCTGTAGCATTGCCCGTCTTATTTATAGCCGCGAGGTTTGAGCTATTTTGGGTTAAATTGCTACCGGAGTCATTACTTGCAGCCTGGCTATTGGATGCGATCGCGGTGATATTCTCGCCATCAATAGAGACGCTGTTTAAACCCTTCTGGGTAATGTCGCTATCTTGGGTCAAGGAGCTATTGGCGTTTTTATCCGCAAGTTGATCATTGGCTGCCATCACTTCATCATTGTTACCGCTAGCGTTGATGGTATTGCTTGCATCCTGGGATACATTGGTATGGGCATTTGCATTTGCCCCCTGGTTGTTGATCGCTGTGGCATTGCTATCGCTTTTTGCGGTAATGGTGTTGCTTGCGTTCTGGGTTATGGTGGCATTGGAGTTCTCATTCGCCTTTGGAATATTGGTGGCTACTATCTCACTAGCGCTGCTTGCAGTAATTGTATTAGTTGCGCTCTGAATTACTGATGTATTGGAGTTTGCATTTGCCTCCTGTACGTTGGTTGCAGCTGCATTGCTGTTACTGATTGCGGTAATTGTGTTGCTTACATTCTGGGTTACCGAGCTGTTGGAATTTCCATCCGCTTCCGGAGTATTAGTTGCATTAACCTTGCTATCGCTGCTTGCAGTAACAATATTGCTGGCGCTCTGAACCACGGAGGTATTGGAGTTGCCGCTTGCCTCCTGTACGTTGGTTGCGGCTGCATTGCTGTTACTGATTGCAGTAATGGTGTTACTTGTGTCCTGGATTATAGAGCCCCCGGAGTTTCCTTCTGCTTCCGGAATATTGGTTGATTCTACATTGCTATCGCTGCTTGCAGCAACAGTATTGCTGGCGCTCTGGGTGACTATGCTGCCAGAGTTAGCATTTGCTTTCTGTATATTGGTTGCCTCGGCAATGCTATCACTGCTTGCGGTAATATCGCTGTTTGCACCCTGAACTACAGTGCTACCGCCACTGCTTGCAGTAACGATGTTGTCTGCACTCTGGGTAATTGAGCTGCCAGAGTTGGCATTTGCTTGCTGATTATTGGAGGCTACTACCTCACTATCGCTACCTGCTGCACTGCTTGCAGTAATGGTATCGCTCGCAATCTGAGTCACGGAAGACCCAGAGTTGCCGTTTGCTTCTTGCGTATTAACTACATTCACAACGTTATTTGCTAATGCTCCGGACATTAAAACCATTAGTCCTATAAGCAATGCTACTATGTGTTTATGCATATTTAACCTCCTTAGAATTGACGTCGAAGCAATCTTCGACAAACGTCGTATTTGTGTGTTATATTATTTAAATATTTTGGTAAAATCGTCTATATATATTGTGTTTTTCTCGGCTCAAACCCTCTTGATGGTGCGCTCCAAGTTCTGGTCGTGGGTGAAGGTTACTGAAAATCATCACTAGGATCGAATGCATGAGATTCATTTTGGCTCCAACATTCATTGCATCCTCTGTTAGCGTTTTCAGTAGCTCACGTACGCGACCCAAGTTCTGCATTCTCGGAATCGATAACCCCAAATTAGATTGACCGCTAACAGCAACCACAAAAGAGAGATCACCAAATTTTGATAACAATCGGCCTTTGCCCTTCCGACCGTCTTTATCATAACATGGTTTAAAACAAATTATTTATATGATTATGGTAGTTGTCAAAACACAGGAGGGAGCATCATCAAAGACGTTACTATTAAGGTCGCAGACGAAAAGGATTTTGAATTCATACAAGGCCTAGTGAGCTTGGGCATGAACAGGAACGTGGCTAAGTTGATGACATATCTCAAGGACGTGAAGGAAGGATCTTCCAGAGACATTGAGATGGCCACGGATATGAGACAGCCCGAGGTCAGCATTGCCATGCAAACCATGAGGGCTATGGATTGGGTCGCAGAGCATGAGATCAAGAGTAACGGAAAAGGCAGGCCCTTGAAGATCTATGCATTGCGATCGACCATAGATGAGATCATAGGGTATTATGAAGCGAAGAAAAGCCAGGAAGCTGCCCAAAACATAGAGGCTATCCAGAGGCTGAAAGATTTAAGCTTTGCATAAGCTCAGAAGAAGACCGCTCCTTCGTGGATTTTTGCGCCCACGCCCACAGCCACCTCGACTGCTGCCAGGTCTTTCATCAGAAATATCCTCTCGTTCGCAGTCTCCCTGAAGGCCACGGAGCTCTTCAGGATCTGCGCATATTTCGCTGATTTTGGGAGGTCGATCACATAGCCTTTCAGATCCTCCACCAGATCATAGTCGAAGCCGTTGCGTTCCAGGAGCTTGAGTGCGTTATTCCTCGCGCCGGTGGATTTGAACTCGAAGCGGTATAGGTCTTTGTTGTAATAGTCCAGCAAAGCACTAAATAGCTCATGGTTATCGAAAAACTGTTTGAAGACCCAGAGCTTGCCGAGCTTGAAAAATGTGATGCGCTTGCGCCTCTCTATCACGTCAAAGGTATTGGCCTGCATATATGCTTCCACAGAACTGCTGCCATCTCAGTTCTATCTGGCGTTTGCGCGCCGCCAG
>DASVJT010000247.1:0-2093 GCA_036385775.1 archaeon | reverse complement strand
ACGACAGCAGCAACTACGAACGCGACGACCACAACAGCCGGGGTGACAAGCTTCCTGCAACCAGCTGATAATAACACTACAGCACCACCCGTTCCAGGGTTCGAAGCTATTTTCGCGGTTGCCGGAATTTTGTGCATAGCTTTGATACTTAAAAAGAAAATAGAGTAACTAAAGGCGTAGATTCTAAATTTGCGCGAAGCGGGGCCTTTCGGTGACTAAGGCCCCGCATTATTTCTAACCTATTTCTATATGCATCATTATTGCCACGACTGCTAGCTGAGCTTTTGGTCCAATTGCAATCTTATGTAGCGTGCGAATTTGATTCGGCAGCCAAGTATGCCACTCTCGTGTAATGCAGCTTCTTTGAAGACAAGCACGTTTGATTGAATAACCGGCGCTTAGTTGCGCCACGGCATTCATCCCTTGTTCCTCTAAGCAGCTTAAATAGCCGCTCCGTAGACCATAAGCGCAGGCATCTTAGCAGCGGGGTCAAAAGCAGAATTTGTGAGCGCTTTCGCGCAGCTTCCTAAAATGGAAGACTAAACAGTACCTCTCTTGGAAACCTTTTTCCTCGCGCTAGGATAGCCAAATCTTTGGGAGTAAAAAAAAGAAGGGACGGGCAAAAGCCCGTCAAGGTAGCCAGATCTTGCCTGGCTAGTTTATTCAGTCGATTTCTGCTTGGTCAGTGATAATCTTCTGCTTATCACTTCCACGAAGGAGCGCCCACCAGTAGATTATAGCTACGAATATCACGCCGCCTACGATATTACCGAGCGTCACGGGGAGCAGGTTAACATATAAGAATTCTCCCCATTTTGACATGTCCCAGCCCCAACCATTTGCAAAGATGTAGGTCGGTATGAAGTACATGTTGGCCACGCTGTGCTCAAAGCCGATCGCGACGAATGCCATTATTGGGAACCAAATCCCAAAGATCTTGCCAATTGTATCGTCTGAGGCAACGGCAAGCCATACAGCAAGACATACGAGCCAGTTGCAGCCTATGCCTCTGTAGAAAGCATCCCAGAAGGGTAAGGCCAGTTTGGCGTTATATACTGCTTGAGAATTTAGGAAATAGGCACTAGCCACTGCACCTGTCTTCGGTGCGACGATCAGGCCAGTGAGAAATGTCAGAACGCCAGCGACGAACACGCCACCAATAAAGTTGCCCACGTATGAGCCGAGCCAATTCTTACCCAATCCAGAGAGTTTCGCTTTGCCATGAATTACTGCCATCGTCGGGAACATACAGTTGCCCGTGAAGAGCTCTGATCCTGCGATCACTACTAACATTAAGCCGACGGGAAACACCGCGCCGAACGCGAATCGATATAATCCGATGGGATATCCCGCTTTAGTCATGCCGGCAGTTACGATGAGCGCTAACAAGCTCCCAAACGCGATATACGCGCCTGCGAGAAATCCCATGATGACGAGTTTGTCCCATGGCATTAGCGTTTTCGCTGTACCGGTGACTTGCACGGCTTTAGCCGTTTCTAAAGGACTTTTAAATGCCATAATTTCACCAAAATCCATTAAAAGAGTTATCTACTATATAATTGTTCATACGTCGGCCAATTACAAACTAATATATAGTAGAAGACTGCAGGTTCGCGCTTACTACAATGATCACACGTCCAAGCCACTTTAGATAAAGATTTGACATTCATCGATACCACTCAAAACATACACACACGCGATGCGCTGAATCAGTCTCAGAAAAAGACGTCCTCGTTTTATAGTATGAGTTTCATTAAAGCTTTGGCTTATCTTATAGAAACCGAAAGGAGGTTACTAGTTTGGCCAATATAGTTGAAATGTCGCCTGTCACTCGAGTCGAAGGGCACGCTAAGTTAGTTCTAGAGACAAACGACGACGGCATAGTGGAAAAAGGAAACTACTTCAGCATAACGCCGGTCAGGAATTTTGAGAAGTTCCTTATCAGCAAGCCTATGGAGTTCGCCCCACTGGCAACGTCGCGGATATGTGGCATCTGCCCAATCGCTCATTCGTGCGCTTCGGTAGAGGCTGTTGAGGACTCAATCGGTGTTGAGCCCCCAAAGGACGGCATGATATTACGAGAACTGGCTGCC
>DASVJT010000246.1:0-1589 GCA_036385775.1 archaeon | reverse complement strand
TGCGTTCTTTAATAATTCGCCTGCTAAGATAACGGCGGTTGTTGTGCCGTCGCCTACTTCATCATCCTGCGTCTTAGCGACCTCGACCATCATCTTTGCTGCGGGATGCTCGATGTCCATTTCCTTTAATATCGTAGCACCGTCGTTTGTTATTACTACCTCGCCCATTGAATCGACGAGCATCTTGTCCATGCCTTTTGGTCCGAGCGTAGTACGCACTGCCTCAGCAACGGTCCTGCTTGCGGTAAAATTCATAGACTGGGCTTCTCTGCCCTTCGTCCTTTGTGTTCCTTCACGGAGAATAAGAATCGGTTGACCACCATTCACTGTGCTAACCTCCAACTAAAGTAGAGTTGTTGTTCTATATAAAATTTCTTACAGCGGCTATCTTTGTTCGTCAAAAGACCCGGGAAACGGCGTTCTTATGCTGGACAGAATCATTCATCTGTCAGCCCAACGTCGGTTGAACTTATGGTCGCAGAATCGTAGCGCTGTTGCCCGCACTGCTCCGCATGGCGCGCTTGCTAAAGCCCTTTTAGCGGTGCTTGAAGTAGGACTATTCATATATTGATCGGTCGATCGTTACGCACAAAAAAACCGATTACAAGCAAGGCGGCTACGGCCATGACCGCCCCGTAGAGAAAGGCAAACGTCGGGCCAACGGTTTGCCAGAGCGCACCGGCGATCAGGCTTGCTGGAAAGGCGACGACACCGACTACAAAATAATACGTACCGAATGCGGTGGCTTTTAGGTGCGGAGGGGCGAGATCGGATACGAGCGCTCTGGATACTCCGTCAGTAAGACCGTAATAGAGTCCGTAAAAGGGAAAAAGGATCCAGATAATGAGTGCAGATGAAGCGAATGCAAACCCCAGATAGACTATGAAGAAGATCGCCAAACCTAACAATAGGACCGCCTTTCGTCCTATTCTGTCGGAGACGATGCCAAACGGAAATGCAGAAACTGCATATATGACGTTCATAACGAGGTAGAGCAGTGGCACTACGAGCGTTGGGACACCGAGGTTTTGCGCACGTAAAAAGAGGAAAGCGTCGCTTGAATTTCCAATAAAGAAGATGCCTAAACCCAAAAGAAAGGTGCGAAAATTCGCGTCTAACGATCTAAAGGATACTTTGAATAACTGTTTGCTTCGTGGCCCGGCAGCAGTCTCTTTGACGAAAAACACCACTAGTGCGGTGGCAATGATGCCTGGAATAAACGCAAGGAGGAACAGCCCCCTATAGCTCAGGAAGCCGAAAAGTGCGACCGCGATAAGCGGGCCGATAACTGCCCCTAACGTATCAAGAGAGCGTTGAAAGCCGAAGGACCTGCCCGCCCCGAGACTCTTTGACTCAGATATGATTGCATCGCGCGCTGAGCTTCGTATGCCCTTGCCAAAGCGATCTAAGAATCGAATCGCCAAGACTTGTTGCCATGCGGTTGTGAATGCCAATAGGGGCTTTGCGATCGCAGCAATCGCATAGCCAGAGTATACCAAAAACTTGCGTTTCCCGAACCTATCTGAGAGATATCCTGAAACGAGCTTCATTATGCTTGCTGCGCTTTCAGCGACGCCCTCAATAAGGCC
>DASVJT010000245.1:0-4197 GCA_036385775.1 archaeon | reverse complement strand
CATAGCTGAATAATTTAGCTCAGTGTCGGTGGTTAGGTATGACTAAGGTAACAATAAGTTTAATAAAAGCAGATGTTGGCGGGTTTCCAGGACACGCGACAGTTCACCCTCAGCTCTGCGAAAAAGCAGAGGAGTTTCTCCTCGAAGCGACACAGACCGGCTTGATTGCTGATTTTAGGGTCATGGCGTGTGGCGATGATCTTGAGCTTCTCATGGGGCATGCCAGAGGCGAAAATGATCCGGAAGTCCACGGACTCGCTTGGAAGATCTTTACTACGTGCACGGACGTTGCTAAGGTCTTAAAGCTATATGGCGCGGGCCAAGACATGTTGAAGGACTCGTTTTCGGGAAACATACGCGGAATGGGTCCAGGTGCCACGGAAATCGAGTTCACAGAACGAATAGGAGAGCCCCTTGTTGCATTCATGATGGACAAGACCGAACCTGGTGCTTTCAATCTTCCAGTTTATAAGATGTTTGCTGACCCGTTCAACACGGCCGGATTGGTGATCGATCCAAGCATGCACGGTGGTTTCAAGTTCGAGATATGGGACATTAGAGACCATATGCGCGTCTTTATGGATTGTCCCGCCGAGATGTATGACATGCTGGCCCTCATCGGCGCCAAAAGTAGATACGTCATAAAGCGGGTATTTCCAAAAGAGGGGGGCAAATTGCCGTCCGACGAGCCAGTCGCAGCTGTAAGTACCGAGAAGCTGTATGAAATCGCTGGCGAATACGTAGGTAAGGACGACCCAGTAGCGCTCGTGCGGTCTCAGTCTGGATTGCCAGCCCTCGGCGAGGTTATCGAACCATGGACGTTCCCTCACCTTGTTAGTGGATGGATGCGAGGTAGTCATAATGGCCCGGTCATGCCCGTCGCCTTTGAAAATGCTAAGTGTACTCGCTTTGACGGTCCTCCGCGTGTCATCGCGGCTGGATTTCAGATAGCTAACGGGAAGTTTGTTGGGCCTGTGGACCTCTTCAACGATCCTGCATATGATGCAGCTCGCGATGAGGCAAATGTCATTGCGAACTACATGAGGCGACACGGACCTTTTGAACCACATCGGCTCCCGCTTCAGGATATGGAGTATACGACGCTCCCTAAAGTGCTCAGGAGGCTTGAGGACCGGTTTGAACGCGTGGACTGACTTGCGAAAGAAAAATATCGAGGAAGTTCTATATAGCTGATTTTATGAGCCAGCAATCGCAGATTATGAGCCAAATGCGTTATTGCGCCGTGCCCTCTGAAAAGTCGTAGCGGAATAGAGGCGATTGATATAGAAGAGATATGGATTGAGAAATACCGTCCTCGTAAGCTAAAACAAGTTATTGGACAAGATCACGTCGTTAAGAGACTTGAATCCTATGTTAAACTAAAGAACATGCCGCATTTAATGTTTGCAGGGGCTGCGGGGACGGGAAAAACCAGCGCAGCAATCGCGTTGGCTCACGAACTTTACGAAGACGACTGGCAAAGCAATTTCACGGAACTAAATGCGTCTGATGAACGGGGTATCGAAGTTGTTCGCAACAAAATCAAAAATGTTGCTAGGACAGCTCCTGTGAGCGCACCTTTCAAAATTATTTTTCTGGACGAGGCTGATTCGCTCACGCCAGACGCTCAGTCGGCCTTGAGGCGAACAATGGAAAGTTATAGTAGGTCGTGTAGATTCATTTTGTCGTGCAACTATTCTAATAAAATTATTGAACCGATACAGTCGAGATGCGCCGTTTATAGATTTACACCTCTCGATCCGAATGATGTGCAAGCACAGCTACGAAATATATCTAGAGAAGAACACGTAGCTATAAGCGATGAAGCTTTAAAAGCCATTAGTGATGTAGCCGGCGGAGATCTACGTCGTGCGATTAATACTTTACAGTCTGCAGCTTCTATTGGAGAGGAGATCGATCGAGAAACGATCTATCAAATAACTGCAACCGCCAATCCACAAGCTATTGAAGACCTTCTATCCGCGTCTGTTGAGGGAAAGCTATCAAGCGCCCTATCTTCGTTGGACTTGCTTCTTTTAGAACAGGGACTTTCTGGGACGGAAGTAGTAACGCAAATCCACAAAGCACTCTTAGATCTTAATATCTCTGACCAGTTGAAAGCTCAGTTAATAAATAGTGTTGGAGAGACTGATTTCAGACTCAGTGAAGGCGCTAACGAGACGATACAACTAGAAGCCCTCATAGCAGAATTTGTGTTGTTAAGTCAAAGAAATCTGTCAGTGCCCACATAGAAAAGAACCTCTCTTAAGCGGCCTCAAAACCGCCGAATTCTTTTTTTTAAACTTGAGTTTGAGTTGGCGCCAGCATCACCCGCAAGTGATAGCAGGATGTGCACGTAAAAGGGGTTTATAAGTAGGGTTAACGAAAAACTTTCAAGAACTGTTACGTTTGGCGAAGCCTTTCACCTGTACATTTGTAGAAAATCAATCGTTCAAAGCCACAGAAACCTTGAAATAACAAATCTCTTATAGGAACCCTTATCAATAATTCAAGTTAGGTTGTTTACATATGAAGTGGCAAGGAAAGTCCGTGCGCCTCAGTACAGGGGGCAGAATTAAGCACTCTGCTGGTAAGAAAAAACACGAGATGGGTAGGGAGTCGACGCTTACTCAGCTTGGAGAAACGAGAAAGAAGCAAATCTTCGGGTTCGGTAGTAACTCAAAGACACGGCTTTACAAAGGTTCTCATGCCAATGTGACCGACAGTTTGATGGGCAAAACCAGTATAGCAGATATCGAAACCGTCGAACTTAACGGTGCCAATAGAAACTACGTCAGACGAAACATTATAACAAAAGGTGCGATTATTCAAACAACATTAGGAAAGGCTAAGGTTACTAATCGGCCAGGTCAGGATGGATCAATTAACGCCGTTCTAGTAGCCGAATAACTGTGCCTGTGAGTTTTGTTAGATAGCTTGATATTTCTGCAGATTATCGACAAATTCTTTTATTCCCTGTCCAGTTCTTATGCTCATTTGAATCTGTTTTACTCGTGGGGCAATTCGCTTCATATCGCTGTGCATACGTTTCACACTTGCTCCAACTGCCTCAGCTAAGTCGATTTTGTTGATAATTCCAATATCGCTTACTCTAAAGATCATGGGGTGTTTGTTCACTACGTCATCTCCCTCGGTGACACTCACTACGACAATTCTTGCATCTGTGCCAAGTTCAAAATCTGTTGGACATACCATATTGCCAACGTTCTCGATGAAAAGCAGGTCCAACTCGTTGAGAGGTAACTTGGTTAAAGCGTGTCCTACGATGTGAGCATCGAGGTGACATTCTGTTCCGGTGTTTAGGTTTATAACCGGGATATGCAGCGCTTTCATTCGGAGAAAATCATCTTCACCAACGACATCACCTGCGATTGCACCGATTTTTAACCCCTTACGCTCCAGTATAGGCACGACCTTTTCTATAATAGAGGTCTTTCCTGAGCCGATAGATCCTAGGATGTCGAATGCTTTAATGTTGTTCTCTTTTAGCAACTTTAGGTTTTGAGTCGCTTCTTCTTTGTTACGTTTTAGAATATCGCGGCCTACCTCTATCTCAACCTTGTGCATAGGTTTTAATGGCTAGTTCGACAATATTAAAATGTCTACTGTTGACGGCTATTGCACAATGGCAAAGAACTCAAAAAGAATTATCTGGCCCATATACCTGGACGCGCATAAAACGCGCAAAGATGGTCGAGTCCTGGCAAAGAAAGACTCAATAGGAGCACCAGGTATAGATGAAATCATGCAAGCAGCAATGGAATTGGGACTAAATCCTTCTTGTGAAGATGAAAAAATGTACCCTAGGTTTTGGTGGGACTATAAAGGCCGAGTGCTCATAGCAATAGACAGCAATAAGCGAGACGCGATGAGGCAAATTGCACACAAAATAAAAGCAATGCGAGCCCAGCACGACAGTTGAGCGCATGACTAAACGAATAGAGTTTCATACGCACACCATTTTGAGCGATGGTGAGCTTCTTCCAAGTGAATTAATACGGCGGGCATACGTCGCTGATCACGAAGCGATAGCGATTACAGATCACGTTGACTTTTCTAACATAGATTCAGTAATACGCTCGACAAAACGTGCTGCTGAGGGTTCTAGCGGTATTGAAGTGATTGTTGGGGCGGAAATTACTCATGTCGTCCCTGAAAAAATTCCAAAGCTTGTTC
>DASVJT010000244.1:0-11726 GCA_036385775.1 archaeon | reverse complement strand
ATCTACGATGATCGGCACTCGGACGAACTCTTTAATGTACTGCACCGTTTTGATCAGGGCTTCTATTCCGGAGGGTCCGCGCGCTTCGTAGAACGCTGTGTTAACCTTATAACAGCACACTAGATCGAGTGTGGCGCTTATGATACGTTGATTAAAATCAAACGTGTCCTCTACGGTGCCATCAGGGTCTAGCCCTACACATAGCCAGCTGTTGTTTTGACGAGCCGTTTTTTCTAAGTCTCGAAAAAAAGCCACCATATACTTCTATCCTGAGCTTAGGAATATATCCCTCTATTTACAGTGTTCCTTTTAACCACTGCTCGCGACACTGACGTCGGTTACGCGAATCTTTGGTGTCGTTAATCCAAAATACGTCGTGACATCTCGGCTTAGCCCATCTATCTGCTTTAGCAAATCGAGGACGTTGATTCCTATGTTTGTTTGTTTCAGAGCGTGTTTGCATTCACCGTCTTCGATAGCATATCCCGCGTAAACCATGCCGGAGAACTCACCCGTACTCATGTTCGGGTGGTCGCCTGTTGCTCGCACATAAATACCGCGTCGCACGTCCTTAATTAAGTCAGCTTCGCCACCTTGTCCGATTATTAGATTTGTCGGAGAAATTGAAGGCGGTTGTCGATAATCTCCCCGAGAGGCGTTGCCTGTGCTTATTATGCCTTCTTTATTTGCCGCGTAACTGTCGAACAGAAATGAACGCAAGACGCCATTTTCGATGAGTACGGTTCGCTGCGATGGAACGCCTTCCGCGTCAAACGGTCTCGTCTCCAAACCACCGCTTAAGAGCCCATCATCAACAAGCGTGAAACCGTTTACAGCGATTTGTTCGCCGATTTTTCCCGTGAGGAACGACCGATCTCGTTGCACATCGTCGGCGCTGACAGCTGTAGCAGCTGCGATGACCGGTCCCACTGCAAGTGGGTCAAAAACGACTGTCATCTTGCCTGATTGAACCGGTTGTGGATTCATGCTTCTCAATGCCATATCTCCTGCAGTACGCCCGACTAACTCGACGTCTAAATCGAAGCGCCGAGACGCAGCATATTCGAAGCCATTCCCACTAGCGTCTCTCTCGTGTGCGACTACGTCCACGTCGATTGAAGCATGGGTCCCACTATCTGTCGCTTCCACCCCGAGCGTGTTTGCGATAGCCTCGCTCCATAGTCCGACTGACGCACCAGAGTTGATGATATCGATGCGCTTATCAATGCGGGAAGCGTCTGCTACGTCAATTGCTAGCTGTACCACGGTTGCGGCATCGAGAGATGCTATCGTATGATCCCACATGCCGGCGACAGTTGGGTAGCTCTCGGGGAGCGAAAGAGACTTAAAATCCTTGTCAGGGCTCCCGGCGCGTGCTGCTGAGATCGCCTTTTCTACAGCGGACTCAACTTGTTCGAGAGACGCGTGCGCGTAGCCCATGCTACCATCCTTAAAGACGCGTACTCCAATCCCACACTCGAAGCCGCTTTGACTCGATTTGATGTGCCCTTTTTCGAGCTCTGCGCTAATAGAGTTCAAATGGGAGGCGAACGCCTCTCCTTGATAGATTGACGTGTCGATGAGTGCTAATGCCTGGATACAAACATCAAGGAGCGCGCGCTCTTGCTCAGCGAATTTGGTCGTCACTTATATCCCTCCGACGACTACGTCACTAACTCGCATGTAAGTCCCACCGGTGGTGTTCGGCGTCATTTGTCCCCCTTTTCCGCACGTTCCGGGCTCGAACACTAAGGTCTGTCCTACGGCGCTGATGTTATGAAGAACCTCGAGGGTCATCGCGCTCAGTGCCGCGTCTCTCAAATGATCGTGTAATTCGCCGTGTTCGACTACATACGCTTCTCTACTTTTGAACGTTAGCATCCCTGTCGTAGGAGTTGTGTAGCCATATTGCCAACCGACAAAATATATCCCACTAAATCCGTCGAGCAGCTCCTCAAATGTATAGTCTCCAGGCTCAAAGAAGGTGTTGCTCATTCGAACGATGGGTGGATCGTCATATCGCTGGGCGCGCGCGCTCCCGTTTGAGCCAACGCCAAGACGCGACCCAGTCTCGATCCCTGTGAGGTAGCTTTGCAGAATTCCGCGCTCCATAAGTACCTTTCGCCGAGTCTGTATACCCTCATCATCGTAGGCTAAGTAGCCATAACTCTGCAAACTCGGATCGTCAACAATAGTAACCGCATCAGAGCCAACCTTCTGTTTAAGCTTCCCGGCGAGGATGGACGTACCTGAAATAATCGCGTCAGCTTCAGCAGCATGACCGAATGCCTCATGGGCAAAAACGCCTGACAGCGACGGATCAAGCATGGCGTCGAACTGTCCGGACGGTGCCGGCTTTGCGTCGAGAAGTGATACAGCTTGCGATGCCGCAGTTCGACCGATATCCGCATCCCCCGAAAACAGCTCAAATCCCTTTGAGTCGCCTCTCGCTTTATAGCCAGATTGCCGAAGTGCTCCTTCTTTAGCAAAGATCATGGCACGCGCGATCGATCGCACCGCAGTCTCATCGATGTAAGTTCCCTCAGAATTTGCGATAATCTTCCGCACCACAAGGTCATTATAGCCAATCTCTGTACTATTGACGCGGGAATCTGTTTCTTTAGCTTCTTGCTCTTGGTTGAGCACATAGTTGAGCTTATCTGTGATCGAGACGCGGGTCGGTAGCAGTTGTACGGAAGGTGTCACGGTGTCTTCAAACACCGCCACATCGATCGAGAACTTTTCAGCGCGCGCAAACACAGCTTTAGCCAGACTAACCGAACGTTCAGCGCAGTCTACCAGCCCTTTTCGATCCACTTGCGTAGTATAAGCAAACCCCCAAGCGCCGTCTAAAAATGCTCTTATTCCAGCACCGAGCTCATTTGAGCTGTTGATTTTCGTTATCCCGTCTTTCGTTGAGATAGATGTGCCTTCGGAGCTTTCGAGTCTTATGTCAGAGAATTGGGCCCCATGCGCACACGCAATGCTAAGGGCCTCTTCAATGTCTGCCTTTTTTTCACTTCGTTCTTGCATCAGCGGTTGCATCTCCGTACGACTAACACTGGGCTTGAATAAATGGTTTTTCCACAAGCGTTGAGCTCGTGAATAGCATATATCCTACCTTGATCTTCAGCAGGTGCAGCTCAGATCTGTTAATCGAGTCAATGCCGACGCGTAGTTTATAAAGACTCACGTCTACCTGACTACAAGGAAACTGAAGCTGATCAAACGTCAAACGAGGTGTTTACCTGATACAAGAACAACCAAGTAAGGTAAGATTGCCTAGAAGAAATAGCAATGAAATCTTTGGGACGGTCGAAAAGATGCTCGGAGGAAGCCGTATTACCGTTCGTTCTCAAGATGGAAAAACCCGCATGGGGCGAATTCCCGGGAAAATGAAAAGAAGGGTGTGGCTCCGTGTTGGCGATGTAATCATTATTAGACCGTGGAGCATTCAAGATGAAAAGGCGGACGTTGTGTGGCGGTATCTCCCCCCACAAGCTGATTGGTTAAGAAGGAAAGGATACATTTAACAGCTCTATACGTTCTCCCGGATGTCTTTTTATTCACTGAATTATTTTTCATTGAGTTTTGTCGGAGCCATGAAGTGACTAAGCAATGAAAGCAAGATCCGATGATTATGACGTGGTAGTTGTGGGGGCAGGGCCGGCAGGTTCAGTAGCCGCAAAAAACGCAGCTGCCGACTGCAACGTTCTCCTGGTTGAGAAACGCCAGGAGATCGGATCGCCTGTAAGATGTGCAGAAGGCGTGCCTATGATTGAAACGCCATTTGTTTTTCACACATCATTCGAAAAATATGTGGAACCTAACAAGAAGTGGATCGCGAGCGAAGTGAAAGGACTCTGTGTCAACGCCCCTAATGGAACAACAGTTGAAATATCGGGTGAGATGCTTGGCATAGATGGACCGCTTGGTTTCATCTTGGAACGTAAGCTCTTTGATCGACAACTTGCGAAAGACGCCGCTCATGCTGGAGCCCAGGTTATGGTGCGCACCCGCGCAACGGGGCTTATTCTGGAAGATGGCGCAGTTCGTGGTGTGAAGTTGAACCACCTCGGCGAGGATTTTGAGGTGCTTGCACCGGTGGTGATAGGTGCTGATGGAATTGAATCGCAGGTGGGTCGGTGGGGGGGGATAAACACTACGCTTAAGCTCAAGGACATTGAGAGCTGCGCTCAATATCATATGCAAAACGTCGAACTAAAGGCGAACACTCTCGAATTCTACTATGGCTCGCAGGCGCCAGGCGGCTATGCTTGGGGTTTCCCAAAAGGAAACGATGCAGGCAATATCGGGCTTGGGGTGCTCGGAAGTAAGTTGAATGACATGCGACCTTTGGACTACCTAAAAAAGTTTGTTGCACAACACTTTCCTAGCGGTAAGCCAGTCGAACTTATAGTTGGGGGTTGCCCTGTTAGCGATGCGCTTCCGACCATCATAGGAGATGGGCTCATGCTCGTAGGTGATGCTGCACGTCACACCGATCCGATCACTGGCGGAGGAATTATGGCGGCACTTCAAAGCGGGACGATGGCCGGGGTGGTCGCGAGCAAAGCTGTGCGCCAAAACGATGCGTCAGCTAGAGTGCTGCGCGAGTACGAAAATAACTGGACAGCCTCTTTTGGTAAAGAACGTTCGCTTATGTACAAAGTCAAAGAGTTCGTTGTATCCCTCTCTGATGACGAAATCAACAAGTTAGTTCACGCATTTTCAGGCATTACAGCTGAAGAATTGAACGCGGATGGAGTTATGGGGCGGTTGTTAGGATTGGATCCGGAGCTTCTGCGTAAGACAAGTCAGCTCCTTTAGCCGATTAAGGCTCCAACAATTTTTCCTAAAGCCTCTTTACTTCTTCGGTCCTAGGTTTAGGTCGAAACAGGCGTTCCCGCAATGATCTTTTCGGCGGTTCATCATCAAGTTCTGGTAGGGGTGCTTGCACTTCCTCAGCTCCTACCTCGTCTTGGATTGATTGCAAAGGCGAAGACGCGGGCTGCGGGAGCAAGCGAGTAAGGGCTTCGCTAACGTCTGCGAGTCGACTAATGACATTGATTGATTCACTCCCGTAAAATCCCGCAATGGTTTCATACCGTTTGATCTCATCTTCGCGTGCCAATTTAAAGCTCTCGTACTGCGCTGTCAGCCTCTCTATCATATCCGTTTTCATGAAAAGGAGTTCATCCTTGTGGCGCAGCTCCCGTTCCCGCTTTTCCAGTTCTGTTTCTAAGCGAATCACCGTTTCACGGGACACTAATGGTGTTTCCAGGCGTTTTTCTGCGCTATGACCATTCGCCCGTGTAGTGACTAGATATGCGTCTAGTGCCGCAGCGACAATTCTACTCCGACTGCTATTTTCGGACCTCGCCTGTTTGTCAGCAGCGGCCAAGAGCTCATCAGAAATGGCTATCGTAACCTTGTTTAACGGCATATAAATCTCCCAAAAATCTAAATATGCAGCGTCTACATCTTAACTGATTGAGTCACACCATAGTATGACTAAGTCATACTTGAGTTTTTCGTGGGTCAACGCAGTTTTCCACTAAATGATTTGCACCATTTCCGATGCAATTTCTAGGAGTAAATCCCCTAAAAAAAGCTTTTTTGTAGTTTTAAAGCAAAAATAAAGAAAAATAGTAGTTATTAACATAATCAAAACCTTTGAATCACCATTTTTAGCAAATGGGATACGTAAAGCATTTCGTTGCTGCCGCTCGCCACTTCACCTTAAGACGGCAGTCGAAATGGAGCTAGAAACTATTTATAACGGTTTAAAGTTCGTAACCGAAATCTGTATTTCGCTATTAAGCCCAAGGACGAGATTGAATCGTAAATAAAGCCAAAATGTGCTTTAATTACTAAAATAAAAATCTAAGTGCGATCGAATACCTCTGTTTCGAGTCCAGATTTCAAAAAGGGGGATAAAATAGAAACGAAATCGTTAAATATTATCAAAGTGAGGTTTAATATGTCGATGCAGCGGGAGCCGGGCCTCGCCTAAAGGCCCTACCTCAAAACGCGCTCTTTTCGTTTGGCAGGCCCGTGCTCCGCGTTGGTCGTCGCATTTTTCTTCTCTTTTTTGTTATACTTTTCGATTTATTACAGCGCGCCCTGTGTATTAACGACGATTCCAAAATCGCGAAAAGCGGGTTTGCGATCGAGGTGGTTCTTCAAAACTATGCATAAAAAAAAGCTTAAAGTACGAGCCGTTTACTTTGCTTCTCATTATTGTTTTGAACCCAAGCTTTTCATACATCGCTAGAGCTGCTTTGTTAGTCTCCCAGGTTGTGATAAGTGCTGCATCCATCCCATTTTGGAAAAGCTTTGACATTGCGAATTGTACCAGTCTCATCCCAAAACCTTGGCGTCGAAACTCAGGGAGTACCGCAAGCGTCTCTATAAGACCGAGTTGTGGACGTCTGTAGTTGTAGATAACCGCTACGCCGCCAACGACAATGTCACCGTCAACTGCCTTGATCCAACCCCGCTGCTTATCGTTTAAAATCCGTGTTATTTTGACGCGTAAATTCTCACCTTCAGTAAGCGGCGGCACAAACTCGTTATCGACGGCGTTGAGCAAGTCAAGGATATCGTTAAAGTCGTTCCAGTTTGCTTCACAAATCGTGAACGTCTCGAGTGGTTCCAGCAATAACATTACCATCTTTTTTTTGTTATCTATATGCTAGCAAAGGAGAAGCAGCGCATTCAATACTACTCGGTCAGAGGCAGCCTCTTCAAAGGGTAAGCCAGCGTTGCGCGCGGTCTCGCCCACATCGATTCCCATCGCCTCCATTGATGGTCTTGCCTTATACGGGTTGCGGCAGCGATTTCCGATACCGGCACACGTTTCACACAAAGTGCATTTCCCCGCTGAAAACGCAGTAGCGTATTTGAAGCCTTTTTTAAACGCGGCAGCCTCGAGGCGTTCGGCGATCGTCTCCAGCGTGTTCTTTGCAATCAAATACGTCTCATCCCACCCTTTGAGGTATGCCTCATCGTTATAGAGGGCTGCAAGATCCTTCGAAGCGTGTATTCGCTCAAGCATCCAGTCAGGCACATCGTATCCAATCTGGATCAGCAGCGCTTTTTGAAATCGCGAGAGGACGGTCCTAAACTCATCAAGAGGCAAAACGTTAGGGGGGCACATTAGAGAAACGCCGTAATTTCTACAGACCGGCACACAACATTTGAGTCTGACCCGTTCATCGACAACAACGTCCTTTGCGTCGAATACTCGAGCAGCGGTCGCGCCAAGTTCGCTAGCCGTTTTTAGAAACTCGTTAAAATGTATTTCGTTGTTACAGATTGCATCCATCACTAACCGTAACGCACATAACGCTCGTAACTATATGAAAGTTGTCCGGGACGAAACTTAAGTTCGTTGGCCCGCTTGCCCCTCATCGCCTTGCTCTTTTTGCAGCTCAGAAAATTAAATGCAAATAATAGGGTCAATTGCTAACCCCACCGGGCGCTTTTACGTCTGGGCTTTAATGTATAAAGGATCTATGTAGCACATTTTTACACTGATCAATGATTCATGAATATAGTTACGCGAGGCTAAGTTCGACAGCTCTCGGGTTCTGTAGCCCCTCTAGTTCTTTAACTAAGCTGGCTTGTTCGTCCTGCAAGGCTTCTAAATCGGCAACGTGCGCTTTTTTTTGCACCTTCTCAAGATGTTTCCGATTTACTAAGGTGGTTGCACGTATCCTTTCATATTCCCCAGAAGTTATGAGCTTCTGAATCTCCCGTAAGAAGGTTAGTAGGTTAATCGTCGCGCTTAATTTTGACAAAAAGGCGATAATCCTAGGAATTTTGACGGCAAGTGACATGTCAGGCTCGTCGAGTGAGATTTTGAGAGCTTCACGTCGCTTGATATCAACAAGTGATTCGAGCCAGACGATGTTCGACTCCAAGACCTGCCTAAATCTCGTCGGATCTCCAACGTAGTGCGAAAGCTTGCTACCTGAGTACTTGGCATAATCGATAAATCGGTAGAGAGGGAGCGACGCGAATCCTTCGCTTACCGCAAGAGACAGCAGGCTCTCAGCGTTTTTATAGCTCGGTGGCTGCGGGAATTTCAGCTCAGGGTGGTAGCTCGCATCAAGGCTTATTTTGAGGACGTCCGTGAGGGGGGCTTCTTTGAAGTATGCCTCCAAGAATGTGCCCACACTGTCGTTATAAGCAGCGATTTTTTCTTTCAAAGAGGCAAGTTCATCAAGTGATGTGACGTCAATTTTCTGCAAAGATGTATAGTATGCAGTCTTCTCTCGGATCTCCGATTCGAGACTTTCGCATCGAGCGCGTAATTCAGTATAACTCTTCTTGTATTCGTCAAACAGCGTACGCTGCTTTGTCAAAAGCCCTAAAACGGGGATCCGGTCTAGCTCCTTTGTTGCTGTTTCGAACCGCCGTTTCTTGAGGGTAGCAAGAGCTTTGTCAAATCGCTCCGTGTAGTCAAGCAAGTTGTCGTCGTGCGCTTTTCCGATGCGGCGAGCGATTCGTTCGAGGCGTTTTGCGAGGTCACGATATACTCGAAAAGTATCAGGCGTCTCTTCAAAGTCTTTTATAAGCCCTCTTAGTTCTTGATTGAAACGTTCTATGAGTTCAAGTCGGTCGCGTCCAGCCTTGTGTATTTGGTCGTTGATCGAGCCGATTTCCACAAGAAGGTCAAGGGGTTCCAATCAACGCCCTTCTTGCAGTTTACGTCTCGCAAAATGCTTTGACTTCAACTTCATACTCAAGTTCAAGCTCTTGGCGAAGTTCCTCAAGCGATGCAACACGTTCAGCAAATGCGTTATGACGGTGAATACTTTCTTCGTTGAGCTGTTTTATGGTAATAATCGAGTCGTCAGGCAAATAAGGAAATGCCTCGACTACTTTGTGGGCCATAGTTCGAACGCAGTCCTCGACGAACTTAGGATTTTTGTGTGCAGTTTCAACGACGACAGCTTCGTCAGTTCGCTTGAGCAGTTCGTAAATCCTGGAGCTCATCGACTGTTCGACGATTTCGATAATCGTATCAAGCGGCACCTCGTAGCCTTTGCCGACTTCGATAGCGATCGTCCCCCGTCCCCGTTGGTTGTGGGTTGCAAGCGGGATATCCCGCAGAAACGCTTCAATATCAGCAGGTGAGATTTTGAGCTCTCGTAGTCGCATCTCAACTAACTCTCGCACATGCTCTTGCGCGCAGGGACACGCGGTCATTCCAACGACCTCGGCCCCAATCATCCGCCGCGTCTTGTGGCGCTTGTCAGTTGTGCGATACGTCGTTGTCTCTGCGAAGATCTTGGTTATTTCTTGGGTCGCGATACTAGTGCTCGGTGTCTCCCGTTTTACCATATACTCGCTGCGCATGCGCACTTCAGCCCGTGACGCGTACTCATGTCTATCGAGCAGCTTCTCAGCCACATCGCTGCAAAACTGCTCTATTTCGTAAACAGGGGCGTTCAGTGCTTCTTCCAAAGCTTCATCCATGACTTCAAAGTTCCTACTCAAGTTTGCGCCTTTGCGATTCGACGGTAAGTCTACAAACAAGTCGAATTCAGAGACTAAGATAACCGGACGTTTATCACGGCGCGTAACCTTTATCAATTTCTTGACGTTAGTCACGCCGACTCTTGTAAGATTTATGGAGAATTCCGGTTTATTTGCCTGCACATCAACTTGTGCGTCCATTGTGCCTCACTTTCTTTCTTCTACGAAATAATGCTTTTGATAAACCTTTAAATAGAGAGCGTCCATCACACGGCAAACTGCCTTCAAACCTTAACATGGCGATTCCGCTCTTTTATGCTGAAGCTATCGATTGGTTTTTGCAATCCCCAGCTTGATCATTGGTTTAACAAGCTTCAACAAACGAGGCGCTTTCGTGCTAAACAACAACTTGCGAAGGACGATGGAAGGATGGTCCATGTCACCGTACCTTGAAATGATGTCCAACATCTTTTCGTCGTCTAGGGCCCCGATAACGTAGTCTAGGTCATCATCGCTGAGCTTGTTCAACCCATGGCGAATGTGTAACCCGGTCACGAGCTCGCGACCGACCTCAGACCGCCACTGCCTATCGTACTCCATGAGAGTACTCTTTGAAGTATCGCCCAGCGTCACGGCTTGTCCGGCCACTGTGCCAGCTATTTTTGCGCACAGCGTTCCAGGATAGATTCCTCCCCCGCTTGTCGGTTTGACTTGTCCGGCAGCATCTCCGACGATCAATATACCGTCTGTAACTGTACACGCAGGTGGCCCGATCGGTATGGCCCCCGCCGAAAACCGCATCAATGAGGCCGCCGAGCGCGGAGAAATGCGGCCTATGAGCGAGTTAAGCAGCTCCATTGATCGTTCGGTCGAGCAGAGTCCGATCCTGACTGTGCCCCATTCTGTAGGGATCGCCCAAGCGAAGAAGCTAGGGGCCACATCCTGTCCGACGTAGAGCTCAACGAAATCCGGGGAGGCGATGTCGGAATACACTTCTGCTTGCGCGCAAGTGAGCACTGATTGTACGCGGTCTAATCCTGCGAGCCTCCCCACTGTGCTTTGTAAACCATCAGCTCCGATGAGCACAGACGTCTGTATTTCAATTGGCTCTCCGTGGCTAATCGCTGTTACGAAGAGTTGAGTCCCTTTCCGTCGCAGACCGCTGAATCGCGTTTTGACAAGCGAGGAAACCCCTGATTTAAGGGCTTCTAACGCCATTGCTCGATCGAGTTCGCCTCTGTCGACGACGTAGGCCATAGTGCGCTTGCCATCGACCCTCAAAACGCGGCCACTGGGTGCATGGATGTGTGCGCCACGGATTGCGTGCTTGTTGAGCGCTTCAAGCTCACATCCCTCGAATGCTCGGATGCTGATGAGCCCGGCGCACTGCACAGGCATGCCGATGGTTTCGTGCTCTTCGATCATGAGCACATGCGCTCCTGCTTTTGCGGCGTATTTTGCGGCCATTGAACCCGCGGGCCCTGCACCGACTACTACGACATCGTACTCCATGTCCGTAAGCGCATACGAGTTTACTATTTATATACTAAACCAGTCTTAGGCTCTCGTATCAGAGCTCACGGGTGAAGCCACCGCGTGAAGGAAGGACGTATGGAGTACAAGCAATGCCTTATTATTCGATCGGATTTGAAGCTGACATCTGGAAAAACGGCGGTTCAGCTCGCACACGCTGCGATCGCTGCCTATGAGCGCTCAGACCGCATCACAAAGAGTCGATGGTACAATGAGGGGCAAAAAAAAGTCGCGCTCAAGGTTCCGACACTCAAGGAGCTGTATGAACTCAAGTCGATAGCAGAGGCGCGTGGTCTGGTCACGGCACTTGTTGTCGATGCCGGGCTTACTGAAGTGCCGCCGGGAACTGTTACCGCTCTTGGCATAGGTCCCGAAAAAGAGGAGGAGCTTGACAGAGTGACGAGCGACTTAAAACTGCTGTAAAGCCAATGACGATGACTCGTACGAAAACAGTGTCAGACCTCGATTCTTTCGTGGGAATGTCTGTCTATTTGACATCTTCGTGCGGCATCGGCGGACAGATTCGGCAGCGACCTGAGGACTTTGTGGTAAACGAGGTCTACGTAGAGCACCGCGCTTTAGACGGACGCTATCAACTGGTCAAAGTCACAAAGACCGATACAGAGACACATCACTTGGTGCGCGACCTGTCACGACGTTTGAGAATTAGCCAGAGACGAGTCAGCTGGGCAGGAACTAAGGAC
>DASVJT010000243.1:0-1674 GCA_036385775.1 archaeon | reverse complement strand
GCAATTTATCCTCGCTTGGTACGTTCATTATAAAATATATCGTCCGCTGTCCGTGCGAAAGCGCGAGATACACGTTTTCGGGTTTCACATAATCAACATACGACATAATTTTCTTGCCCATCGTTCCGTCCATAATCGACGTATTGGCCGTTTCGACCGGCATTTTGCACTTGACGATAAAACGCATATTATTTCCTCGCATGCGTGATACAGTTCACGGCAATAAAGATTAGTCGTGGATTGTAAGAAGCTTAGGCGGATAGTGCGCTGAACGCACAGCTGCGAATTTCACGCATAGCATCAGCGGAGTCGATTGGAAGCTCTAAAAGCATCCGCTGTCTGAATATGTTTATGATATTTATGCGAAGCATTGGGGGGAAATGCGCCCGTCGGACGAACAATGAGGTTCGACAGCCTTGTATATGAGGCCCTATTGTAACAACCGCCTATCTTGGTACCAAGCAGACGTTTTTTGCCGTAGTCCAGCGCTGCAATGTGGATCCGTTTGCCGCTCACTTATTTTTCGAACCGTAAAAGGAGTAAGCTATGTTACGTGAATGAGCTAAAAAGCTAGCAGGGTTTGACAAAATGAACGATACGAACGTGCACTTTTTTTTCGTAACACCCAGCGCCCGTCAAGTTGGGACGCAAATGCGGTGTCATGCGTTTAAACGCATTTTTTGAGGTTTACAGTGGGACGGAGACCCGTGAACATTGCATTCTTCCTCATCAGCATTCTGCTTGTCTTCATCGGCTGTGACCATATTTCGCGGCCCCGAGAAGTTTTCCCGTTTGATTCCACGCCATAAAATAAACATAAACGATGTAAAAATTTATAAACTAAGCTTAAACAAAATAAAGTTGTATCAAATCAGCTATAATTATAAATACTCATAAAAAAATTAAGTAACTGTGATAAAATGATAGAAGAATTCCTCACACCGCTAGAAGTTGCGACGATGTTGCGTGTTACACGAACCACAATATATGAGCATATCAAGAGCGGACAGCTGAAAGCGCTTCGGCTAGGAAACCGATACCGTATCACAAAAGCTCATCTTGAGGAATACATACAGCAGAACGTGGTCAACGGGAGAAAGAGTGTCATTGACCCAAAGGGCGCCGCGGGGACCTCATCGGCCTTGCGCATAAACAGGCGCATCGAAAACGAAGAGATCCCACTCTTTATACGAAGGTGCGTCATCGATGCAACGAGCTGGGAAGTCGACGGAACACGATATGATCAATGGCGCGCTGAAAACGGCAACGGAAAAATTCCCGCGGCCGAATGGCGTGAACAAGTTGTCATTCCCCACCTACAGGAGCGGTTTGACGGGCTTGAACTTCGTGACGACCACCGTCTCTATGGGATCCGACGCGACACTGCTGAGGAAATAAATGAGCGGTTCTACAACCCGCAACAGCTTCGGGGGGCGATGCTCGCAAAGTGCCCAGGACAACAATGGCTATTTGCTCTTGGGTGCTGTCTAAGGCACAGACCGCAGTAAAGTTCGAGTCTCTTTCAATGCTCAAGTTCCGTCCATAATCGACGCATTGGCCGTTTCGACCGGCATTTTGCACTTGACGATAAAACGCATATTATTTCCTCGCATGCGTGATACAGTTCACGGCAATAAAGATTAGTCGTGGATTGTAAGAAGCTTAGGCGGATAG
>DASVJT010000242.1:0-2176 GCA_036385775.1 archaeon | reverse complement strand
TTGTGATCGGTCTTTGGCAATAAATCCAGACGATATGCTTACCTGGATGATCAAAGGCATCGCACTCGAAAAGATCGGAAAGCGTGAAGAAGCAAAGGCTAGAACAAGTGCGTGTAACCCGCAAGAACCCATCCCTCTTTTTGGCATTCTCTTAACAGGCCCTATTTTCGCTTCTAGTAAAGTCCCTATTCCATAGACTATGGAATTTATTATATCGACAATTGCCAGCTATCGAAAAAGCAGCATCGGCTAGAACCAAATTACGGCCCACAATCCAGAGCGCAACATCGATATGTTGCGCTCCAAGTTCTACACATTCAGAATCGATAGCAATAAAACTAATTGATCGATATCAGCAACCACTCAAGAAAACTTGATTACCATTCTTATAAGATATAGAATGAGGACTTTGCCAGAAGTGGATTTAGGCCATTTGGAGATGTTGTATAAGACGCTGTGCATAACTTGCAAGTTCCGGCCTGTGTCCTCAGAATAGTTCTATGATATTTTCATAAGATCATGTTGAATGTCACAGAACTATTCAGAGCACAAATATCAGCGATGTGTATCCAACGCATAGAACGCGCCGAGGGTATAATTTGCTTTTAAAGAAAATATTTATATATGACTAATATATCTATAAAGAACGAGGGATTATAGTCAAACGGCGTCGGCGCACCCCGATGCAAACTGCGGGGTATTCTAATAAATAAAGCAATCTGTCGTTAAAGAGTTGGACGAAAAGGATCTGGAATTTGTCGGTGCGCTGCGTAGCCTAAATGTGTCAAGAAATGTGGCCACGCTGATAACTTATCTCACAAACACGAACGAAGCGACCTCCAGAGAGATTGAAATGGGAACAAACCTGAGACAGCCGGAAGTTAGCATAGCAATGCGTACACTGCGCCAAAATAATTGGGTCAATGAACGTGATATCAAGGCAGAGGGAAAAGGTCGGCCCATGAAAATCTACAAGCTCGACGTACCCATTGGAGAGATCATAAAACACTATGAAGAAGAGAAAAATAGCGAGGCCGCCCGGAACATGAAGTCCATCCAAAGGCTGAAGGAAATGATTACCACTTAATCAAAAAGCAACCTCGCCATCTACTATTTTTGCACCCAAGCCCACAGCTTCCTCGACCGCCGCCAGATCCTTCATCAGGAATATCCTCTCGTTCGCGGTTTCCTTGAAGGCCACGGAGTTTTTCAGGATAGGGGCATATTTCGCGGTTTTAGAGATCTGGACAACGTAGCCTTTCAGGTCCTCCACTAGGTCGTAGTCGAAGCCGTTGCGTTCCAGGAGCTTGAGGGCATTGTTCCTCGCGCCGATGAAACATGAACTCGAAGCGGTAGAGGTCTTTGTTGTAATAGTACTGCAACGCATTGAATAGCTCATGATTATCGAAGAACTGTTTGAATACACAGAGCTTGCCGAGCTTGAAAAATGTGATGCGCTTGCGCCTCTCTATCACGTCAAAAGTATTGGCCTGCATATGTTCTTCCACAGAACTGCTGTCATCTCAGTTCTATCTGGCGTTTGCGCGCCGCCAGATCTCTTAGGGAAGAGAGGTAGTGCCGGAGAGGAGGAAACCTCAGGAAAGAGATGCCAGCAGATATCACTTTCATTTTTCGGGCATGAGCCCCTGCCCCGATCTTTGGGCTCATGTGGGTTTTATAAACACACACCTTGCGCTTTGAGATAACATCGAATGTGTTCGCCTGCATATTAATCACCACGCGTTCGATTATATATTTACGACTCGGCACAAATAGGCCTTATAATTGGATTTGAAATACTTTTAAATATAACATATGGTATACAACGTAAACATGGGCGGGGGAAAAATCACCGTAAGCGCCAGAGTTGACCCAGAACTCCTAACCTGGGTTGACGATCAGGTCGATAAACAACGATTCAGAACTAGATCCCACGCTCTCGAATACGCATTACGTGTTCTCAGACAAGCCGAAAACGTGAAAGAAACGACTGCTTAAACAAAATGGAATAAAAGAACTGGTTTCCAGCCAGGGTGTTCTCAGCACCCTGACAGGAGAAAACTCCAACCACAGGAGCGCAACCTTATGAACAACGTAGCCAATGCTAGAATAAATACCTTTGGGACATCGCCCAAAGCCGATATTGCATCGCCGGATGATCCTATTATTGAAATTC
>DASVJT010000241.1:0-3457 GCA_036385775.1 archaeon | reverse complement strand
GACTGGTTAGCAGTTTGTTCTGGATGCGAAATAGCAGTTCTAGATCTGCACGAAGCGCTTCTAGATGTGCTACAAGCAATAGAGTTCGTTCGCATTCCAGTGTTAATGGACATTAAGGACTTCGATCAACATACGACAGTCGGTATTCTGACTGGCGGCATTCGCAATGAAGACAATGAACACGTTGCTAAAAAAGTTCGCGAAACCTCTGATATCATAGTTGCACTCGGCAGTTGCGCGGCGTTTGGCGGAATACCAGGTTTGAACAACATCAACTCGATGTCAGACATCAAACAAACAGTTTTGGCAACAACGTCCACCGCCCCTGATCAACAGATCCCGACATCAAGTGAATTGCCAAAGCTCTTTGAGACGCTTAGACCGGTCTCAGACGTTATCAAAGTTGACTATTTCATCCCCGGGTGTCCGCCGGATGCGTTCCTCATCGCGGAAGTTCTCACCGCTCTTTTACAGGGCAAAGAACCCCAATTAAGCAATAAAAACGTTTGTGAGGACTGTCCCCGAGAGAGGCAAGAGAAGAGGATAGAAGATATCAAGCGGCCGATTGAAGCAAACGGAGAAGGTAACGAGTGTCTGCTTAACCAAGGATTCATGTGCATGGGGCCCGCAACGCGTAGCGGATGTGGCGCACAATGTCCACAAGTCAATGCGCCGTGTACAGGCTGCTACGGAGCAACAGCGTCTTCGTATGAACAGGGCGCGGCGATGCTTAATGTCGTCGCATCAGCATACGGCTTAGACGAGGACTCCTCAGTCGACTTAAATGAAATGGCTAAGGACGTCTATGATCCGATAGGCACCTTCTATCGTTACACACTGCCTGTTTCACTTATTAAAGGAAAAGTCACCGAAAAGAGGTAATAAATATGGGAAAGAAGATCACTGTCGAGCCTGTATCAAGAGTAGAAGGGCACGCAAAAATTACAATAAACCTTAATGATGGAGGACAAGTAGACGACGCGCACGTGCACGTTGTCGAGATGCGTGGCTTTGAAAAACTCCTACAGGGGAGACCTATAGAAGACGCCCAGAGAATAGTGACGGCTATCTGCGGTATCTGTCCAGTCAGCCACCACCTGGCCTCAGCGAAAGCGGCTGACAACACCTTTGGCGTTGAGATCCCACGTCCCGCTGCGTTGCTCAGGGAGCTTATGCATATGGGACAGATGATACACAGCCACACGCTGCACTTCTTTTACCTCGGCGCGCCAGACCTCATATTCACGCCCGACGGCGATCCAAAGAAGCGGAATGTCTTTGGTGTGATTGAGGCAAACCCTGAACTTGCAACACAAGCGGTCCTCAATAGAAAACGAGGCCAAGAGATGATACGGGCTATTGGCGGAAGGGCTGCACCTGTCACCGCAAAGCCTGGCGGACTAACTAAGGGAATCACCGAGGAGCAGCGTCAGAAGATGCTCAAGGACGCCCAGGACTCGATTGAATTCACAAAGCTAGGCTTAGAAGTGGCTGGTCCAATATTCGAGCAGTATATGGATGTCATAAAAACACTCGGAGTAGTTAAGACCCCCATGATGGGCTTAGTCAAGGACGGAAACCTCGAGATGTACGACGGAACGCTGCGTATGATGGATACTGATGGATCCATCATGAAGGAGTTTGATCCTACCAAATACGCGGACTACATTCAGGAGAATTTCCAAGAATGGTCGTACCTGAAATTCCCGTATTGGAAGGAGAAGGGCTGGCCTGATGGTATCTATCGCGTTGCGCCCCTTGCCCGCATAAACGTGTGTGACAAGATTTCAACACCCCTTGCAAACGATATGCTCACGGACTTCAGAGCTGCTTTTGGGAGGATGCCACAGCAGACGTTACTCTATCACTACGCAAGGCTCATTGAACTGATGTACGCGAGCGAACGTGCTATTGAACTTCTAAACGATCCAGACATAACCAGCACAGACGTTTGGGCAAAGCCCGAAGTGCGAGCGGCTACAGGCGTTGGTGTTCTTGAAGCGCCGAGAGGGACGCTCATACATGAGTACAGCACAGACGACGAGGGCATCATAACGAAGGCCAACATGATCGTTTCGACGGGTCACAACCAAGGAGCGATGGATCTAGGTGTTCGCGAGGCTGCGAAAGTCCTAATAAAGGACGGCGACCCACAAGAAGGATTGCTAAATCGGCTTGAGATGGTCATCAGAGCTTATGACCCGTGCTTCTCGTGTGCAACCCACACGATTGACGGACGCTGGCCAGTAAAACTTGAGCTTGTGGGATCCGACGGAAGAACCAGAACGTACACGAACTTCTAGATAAAATTAGAACCGATAAGGCATTTTTGCCTTATCACCATTTCTTTTTTGATTTTTTTCGCCTTTGCGCTTTTTGCTTATAGGCGAAGCTATTTGCATGCAACAGAGCCGATACCCATAATGGTATCATGAGCAAAATCCCAAACAACGACTTTTTCCGTGTTGTTCGTTATCTCAAGCTTCCTTGTTCTTGTAATTTCGCCAATTTTGACAGCTGCCATGCCGGCCTCCTCAAAGATGGTCACAACTTTATCTACGTTCTCCGGTTCTGCTGTCATTACAAATCCCATACCAGGGTACACACGTAACCATAGGTACATGTCCATTCCATCAGGTATTGGGATCCGACTAAGTTCAACGACCGCCCCTGCTTCCGATAATTCGAGCAACATAGCAAGAGTGCCAAGAAGACCCGGGTTACTGATGTCTTTACCTGCCGTCACCAAGTGCTGTTGCGCCAGGCGAGGCATGGTTTGTAGCTGTCTGCTGAGCATTTCGCGATGTTTCATTGTGGTAGTGTCCCAACAGAGACCGCAAGATGGGTGCACCCGCCCGTCTAAGTCAACGGCAGCAATAACGTCGTCCCCTTCCCGGGCTGTTCCGCTATATATGAGCGAGTTGGACTTCACGACTCCGACGATGGCAACGTCGAGTGCGTTGTAAGTCGTATCGGGGTGCAGGTGCCCTCCAACGACGGGCACGCCGAATTTGTTAATCGCTTCGCTCATACCCGCTAACACTCGATTGCAGACCTCGGTCGAATTAGCCGAGAATACGTCGACCATCGCTAGTGGGGTGCCCCCCATCGCCAAAATATCATGAATATTCACGAGCACAGCACAATAGCCTGCCCATTCGGGATCTGCATCCATAAGCCTTGACCAGATGCCGTCGGCAGCTAACAAGAGCGACTCATCGCCGCGTTCGATTACCGCGGCGTCCTCACCGAAGTGGCCTGTACTGAAATCTGCATCGAACCATTTCACAAGCGGACCTATCGAGCGCTTCCGTGTTACGCCTTCAAAATCACGAAGCGACTGCGCCAATTCGTCCAGTTTCATATCGTTCACAAAACATTAATAGACAGAGGAGGTTCTTATATCCTTATCCGCTGTATCTCCTGATTTCTGTGCTCAATTTCTATGGACTTAGTC
>DASVJT010000240.1:0-4569 GCA_036385775.1 archaeon | reverse complement strand
CATTCAGCGGTTCTTGATCTTTTTGAGTCATTCCATCCATAAATTTGTCTAAATTGTCTAATTTAGGCACAACAAAAAAAGCTAACGATCTTTCGTTTTCTGTTTGATAGATGGATACGGTTTCACCTGCGAGTCTCTTTAGAGTTCGTGGCAAGCGAATGATTGGATAAGGGTATGTCGGATTGGAAGATTGAAGTGATATTTTCGTAGTAAAGATTTCTTCATAGTCCCTCAAAGACAAAAAAAAGATAATTTAGATATATGCTTGTCTTTTGTTGCAACTTCCCTAAAATCAGTCGTTACTATATTGCCCAACATGCCCGCCTAAAACCAATCGAAACCAAAGAAAGAAACCGAAAGCTTCAAATTTACGGCTACGAATACATATGAGACATGTCCGACGGCATCTTCATCGTAATCGCAACCTTCGGCGTTGTCTTTGTAATCACGGCCGCGATGTTGCAAGGTCTTATCATTACCGTTGATTTGTTAAGAGCGGGTTTCAAAGGACGCCGCCAGTCGCAGGTGATGGTGCTACTAGCGAGATTCATCGTCGTCCCGCTTGTCCTCATAGGGCTGGCGTCAATCGTGCAGCTCGGGCTGGCGGGATATGGGCCGCAAGTCGACATGGCGGTGTGCGTGATCGTCCTCACCGCTGGCCCGCCCTTCATCCCCGCGATTGCGAAGCTCGCTCACGGGGACATCCCATATGCCGCCAGCTCCGCACTGATGCTTACCGTTCTGACGTGGATCCTCCTGCCCTTTACGCTGCCGGCGGCCCTCAATTTCCTCGACACCGGCGCGGCGGTGTCGTCCTCAACTGTCGCTGAGCCATTGATTGCGTTCTATGCAATCCCGCTGGTCGCGGGCTTCTTAATCCGGGCACGTTACCCCAACCTAGCAATGGAGATCATCCCACATCTCAAGACGATCGCAATCGCCACGCTGCTGTTGTCGGTCGCGCTGTACGTTGCGGTCTCGTGGAGCGAGTTCACCTCACTGTTTGTTACCGGGGTGATCGGTTTTGCGCTGGCCATTCCACTGATCTCGCTGCTCATCGGCTTTGTGCTCAGCCCGCCGTATGCTCGGCGCACATCTACCAAGACCCCGTACCGAGGAGCCAAAATCACTTCGATCATTTCGATTTCACTACAAAATATCGGCGCTTGCCTCGTGTGTGCGTTCTTCGTTCTCCCATCATATCCGTTGGCCGGAGTTGCGATCTTGATCTTTGCGCTGGGTTCGATCTTCGTCACAGCGCTCGTGATGGCAGAATTGGGCAAGCGACATGAAAGAGCGCTGGCCGCGGCCACGCCGGCTCAGTCCAATCCGGCGGCAGCGGGTGGTAAATCGTCCAGTTGAGTCGCACCTTATTGCTGAGAAAACCCGATAACTAACAAAGATGCAACCACAAGCAATAGCACAACTATCGCAGCTATCGGTTTTAGTTGCATACGCTTATGCAAGAGGCGAACTCTGGCTTAACAATTCTTGTTCTACACGACACACCAGATAGTTAAGCGATGAGTGTGCAGGAACAAGCGGTTGATGATACTATGAACTTCGACGAATGCATGTTGTTTGCAAAGGATCACCCGATATGTGCCTTTACTACCATCGACGGCGACCAGCCTCGTGTTCGTATGCTTGGAATGTGGTTTGCGGACGAAGAGGGCTTCTATTTTTCTACGACTAAGGTAAAAGAGGTATATCGGCAGCTGAGGGCAAATGCCAAGGTGGAGCTGTGTTTCTACGCTCCGCCAGCAGGGGCGCTAGCCTCGATGCTTCAATCAAAGCAGTTATATGCTCATCGGGACGGTCCGCTCGGAGAAGGTGGGACTATTGATTTGGGAAAGGCCATGCGAGCGTCAGGTAACGTTGTATTCCTCAATGACCCGAAACTCTTAGAGCGCCTTCTCGAAGAGCGGCCGTTCCTACGTCCTAATGCTGAAAAAATGGCTATGTTCCGCGTTGAAAAGGGCGAAGCGTGGTTTTGGACGTTTGCCGATAGCGGGCGTGAATCTGCCATCGAACGGATTAAATTTTAATTTAAGCGCACCGAAGCGCATCAAACGTTCCGCTTTGGTCTTTGCGGGGTTGAAACGATAAGAAAGAGTCCCTCGCCACTCATTGAGGTTGCCGTTCTCACCAGTCTCGTCAATGTGGCCCTATGGCCCCGACCACCCTCGCAAAATCGCTTAAGACCTACCGCGAGGACGTGCACCGCACACTCCGTGGTATCATAGAGAGAGGCATGGTGCGCCAATCGCTCGGTTCTTCAAAACTCTACATTGCAGTGGACCTCGACACAGTTATTGACGCTGAAATGAAAAAGCTCGAGAGCGAGCTCCGTGAGATGAGTGAGAGGAGGCAGGAGCTGCAGGAGCTGTCAAAGCGGCAGCAGTTTCAGTTGACCGACGGGGTGAGCACGTTCAAGATCATCAAAAATATGAGGGAACTTGCTTCAAGTGGTATCGCGTCCGCTGCTAAGGGTCAGAAGGAAGTGTTAGTTATGTGCTCCAAAGAGATAGTAACAAACTCTTCCGTATTCGGCGTAATTAGCGAAGTGAAGAAGTTCATCGAGCGTGGAGGGACTTTTATGGTCATAGCCGATATTTCGCACTCAATGATTGAGCAAGTGCGTCAAAGGATGGAGGCCGGCGAAGAAGTGCACCACCACCTCGGCCCATAGCATGGAATACATTTGCTGTAATAGCTAGAATCAACTAGTTTGCATGCTAAATGTAGACACTAAGAGTCTTTCGCTCAATGAGCCCCTAGCAATACTCTGGACCGACGATCCCGTCTATGCGGGATACCTTGTCGACAGCTTCGGACTGCTGAGGGAACAAGCAGTTCCGGCAGAAGCGCGCATACAAGAGCTGCTTGAGCAAGGCCCTCCGCAGATCGACCAATAATGACTTACTTCGGCTAAGTGCCTAACAATAGCATCTCTTGGTGCGAAAGACCAAGTGACGCCACATTGTCACGCGCCTTTTTATACGCCTGCTGCAATACTCACTTTCTATGCCCTCTGGGTTAGTTATCAATAGTGTCAAAGACGTGCTCGCAGCTGCCTTGGGAATACTTGACTCAGCACAAAAGGAGGTCGTCTGGGTCATTCCAGCGTCTATCAACTCCCTCTCATTGACCTACGGCGGAGTTGAAAAGATAAGAGCCTTCATTCAAAAGGGAGGGTTGTCACGCGGCGTTGTCCAAATATCACCGGCAAACGTTGAAGAAATACAGATGTTCTTAGATGCTGGCGAGGATATTCGTCATAGTGACGATGGGCACGAACTCTATATGTTCGTTGGCGACAAGCAGCAGAGCATCAGCTCGTTGAACATTGGGGTCGAGGAGTTCACACTTAATACACCAGTCACCGCTTTCTGGAGCGACAGTCCTGCTTATGCTGAATATCTATTCACCTCCTTCGAGAACGTGTGGTCAAAGGCAGTTCCAGCAGAAGAGCGGATCAAAGAACTCTTGGAGCAAGGTTAGCAAGGTTTCCTAGTTATCAGTTAGCAGAATAAGCACTGGAACCTCACAATTAAGGATTTGAGAATTGGGGTTTAAGCCGTAAAAGAAACGCTTCCCCAGTTTTTGAGATAAAAATCACACGTTTTCAGGCAACGGATGCTTATAGTGCTTCCAATCTATTACACTCACGCCGTGCGCCATAATATATGCACGGTTTGATTGAATCCATTGGATAATGTCGCCGCGCTGTTGGGTGAACTTTCTCAAATCGCCAAGAACGAAATGCGAAGCTATCCGTGTTAGAACTTTTCTTAAAAATGTGTCCATATTTTGATAGCGCTTGTCCACTATTTAATGGAATTTCGTTTCCATTGCTGGGAAAGACTAGTAAACCTTTTATCTCTAACAACTAATTTAATCATGTTAATACTCCAAAGTGTTAACGCTGGTTGGCGCAGGCCTAAAGGTAGAACAACAAGACTTGCGCCTTCTACTTTTTATGATTCTAATTCTAAGCCTCACCAAGATTGCATATAAACATCAAACACATTTCAGGCAGAGGGTGCTTGTAAAAATCGCCAATCGACTCCCGAGAAGCCGAAGAAGGCAGAGGTTACAGCCGCGCGATGGTGGCTATAACCTTTCTTGCCGCAAGGTTATGATATCGCTTACAGCTTAGCACGCTATTATAAGCCTCGGATGTGCCAAAATTGACATCCCTCGAGCACTATAAATATCCCCAACAGGTAAACACGTGTTGTGGAACAGGATTCCAACTATACCACCATCCTTAACCGCGCGATCACAGTTTTTTTTAAAGACGCAGCGCGAATTACGCTCAGAGAACCATCAAAAGCCCTCTTCTTCCTCCGTACCATGTGGTGGCAAAGGAGAGCAGCCCAGAAGAGGCAGAAATGGCAAAACGAAAATCTGCATGTGCCTCCGTTTCTCATCATGAGCGTGACGAACAAATGCAACTTGCGCTGCAAGGGATGCATCGCCTTCGCTCACCTGGAACATCGGCAAACTACGACGGAACTAAGCCCGCACAGGCTTCGGAGCCTCGTGAGCGAGGCACAGCAGCTT
>DASVJT010000239.1:0-2736 GCA_036385775.1 archaeon | reverse complement strand
ACGGTTATCGGTCCGAGGATGCTGGAACCTGCACCTATGACCACACGGTCCTCGATGGTGGGATGGCGCTTCACTTTTTCCAGGCTTGTGCCGCCCAAGACCGTTCCCATGTACATCAGCACGTCATCCCCCACTTCCGCAGTCTCACCGATGACCACGCCCATGCCATGGTCGATGAAGAAACGCTTACCGATTTTTGCTCCAGGGTGTATCTCCACGCCTGTCAGGAAGCGGGCTATGTGGGAGTTGAGCCGGGCTAAAAAAAAGAGCTTATGAGTCCAGAATAAATGGGAGACCCGGTGCATCCAGATGGCATGCAGGCCCGGATAGCTTGTGATAACCTCTAAGGCGGTTCTAGCTGCGGGATCTTTAGCAAAGACCGTCTGGATGTCCTCCCTGATGCTCATGTTCCATCCACCGCTTAAACCTCGAAGAGCTCGGCGCTCAGGTATCGCTCGCCGGTATCGGGAAGTATAACCACTACCAGCTTGCCTTTGTTTTCAGGTCTTGCGGCCACCTTCAAAGCAGCCCAGGTTGCGGCGCCGGACGACATTCCTACCACTAATCCTTCCTCTTTGGCCAGTCTGCGGGATGTAGCGAAGGCATCTTCATTTGTTACCGGGATGATCTCATCAATGAGATCTAGCCGCAGAACATCCGGAATAAAGCCTGCGCCGATTCCCTGTATCTTGTGAGGTCCTGGCTTTCCGCCCTCCAAAACGGGGGACGCGGCAGGCTCGACGGCAATGGCTTTAAAGCCGCTCTTGCGGGATTTTATAACGTCAGCAACTCCCGTAATCGTTCCGCCCGTGCCCACACCTGACACCACTATGTCGACCTTGCCGTCCGTATCACGCCATATTTCCTCGGCAGTGGTCTTCCTGTGGATCTCTGGATTGGAAGGATTTCTAAACTGCTGGGGTATGTAATAGTAGCTGGGGTTCTTGGCCAGCATATCTGCAGCAGTTGCAACTGCCCCTTTCATTCCCAAGGGTCCAGGAGTTAGCACCAAATCCGCCCCCATGGCTTTGAGAAGCTTGCGCCGTTCGACCGACATCGTCTCAGGCATAACCAGCACTAGCTTGTAGCCTCTGGCAGCACAGACAAAGGCTAGAGATATGCCGGTATTTCCACTCGTCGGCTCCAGGATGATGGTGTCATCTTTAATATGCCCCGCTTTCTCGGCAGCCTCGATCATGGCCACCCCTATTCGGTCTTTAACGCTTCCTAGGGGGTTGAAGTACTCAACCTTGGCAACGACGGTTGCATCCAGACCCTTTGAAACTCTATTCAATCTGACCAGAGGCGTATTGCCAATGGTCTTGCTGAGATCGTCGTAGATCTTTCCCATAAGTCAACCTCTTTTTTATGAACATACAAGGATGGAAGGAGGCATTGCTTGTTTGTCATATTCAATACCCTTTTTCGAAAAGATAAAGGTCTTCATAGCGGCAATTTTGATTTATCGAGGTGTTGAATGCTTCTAATAGTGGTTTCGACCAAAAGGTATCTTTTTTTGAAGATGACCCATTAATCCGGTATAGATCAAACCTTTTTGTAGCGACTGCGGTTTAGAAGATTACCCCCTTCTATATGACTAAGAAAGCAGTTTATTTGCGAGATACACATGCTCGATACACTTTCTGATGATACGAAACTAATCGCTCCGTGTGGCATGAACTGTTCGGTGTGCAGCAGATACCTTGCGCGCAAATATGATGTCAACCGGAAAGGGCTCAATATTCCTTATTGCGCGGGATGCCTCCCTCAAGGTAAGAAATGTGCGTTTCAGAAACGCTGCGAGATCCTTCGGAAGAATAAAGTTCGTTTTTGTTATGAATGCAGCAGTTTCCCGTGCGACAACCTGGAGCCGCTTGACGTACGGTATCAAAAGCATTATCATACGAGTTTCATCGAAAATCTCACCTTTATCAAGGAGCATTCGCTTGCTGCTTTTATGGAGCGTGAGGATGCGAAGTGGCGGTGTGAGCAGTGTGGAGCAATGTTTTGCTGCCATAATGGAATCTGTTACAATTGTAGCGCTGATCGCTTACAAAAGAGGAAAAAGTTGTACAGGTGGGACGACGAACAATGACGTTGACTCTAGCGCAAGTTGACCGACGAAGTGAGGGAGCCATCATAATTTCTATGGCGACACTGCCGGACAAGCGATATTGAAGGCCGACAACGAAGTGCCAATTACCGACATGTCAACAGCAAAACTAAAGGCTAATGCGCTCACGAAGTAGGCGATGCATCTTCAATCACCCCCTATTTCCTTTTTTGAACGATTATATCGTCGATATTTATGACATTGATTACAGCTTAGCATGCTGTTATAAGCTCTCATAGGTGCCAAATCCGTATCCCTCGAGCACTATAAATATCCCCAACAGGTAAACACGTATCGTGGAACAGGATTCCAACTATACCAACATCCTTAACCGCGCGATTACAGTTTTTTTTAAAGACGCAGCGCGAATTACGCTCAGAGAACCATCAAAAGCCCTCTTCTTCCTCCGTACCATGTGGTGGCAAAGGAGAGCAGCCCAGAAGAGGCAGAAATGGCAAAACGAAAATCTCCACGTGCCTCCCTTTCTCATCATGAGCGTGACGAACAAATGCAACTTGCGCTGCAAGGGATGCATCGCCTTCGCTCACCTGGAACATCGGCAAACTACGACGGAACTAAGCCCGCACAGGCTTCGGAGCCTCGTGAGCGAGGCACAGCAGCTT
>DASVJT010000238.1:0-1942 GCA_036385775.1 archaeon | reverse complement strand
GATAAGTAAATAAATGACTTGTCGTTGCCCATCCGGCCCTTAAAGTTCCTATTTTGAGTAGAGAGGGCGACTTCATCGTCTCCTAAAGCAACTGTTCTCCCGATGCAAAAACCGCACCCTGGCGGGCCAATAGAGGCACCTGCCTTTAGGAATATCTCTACGATGCCTTCCTTTAGTGCCTCCAGAAGGACTCCACGGCTGGCTGGATACACCACTAGTCGAGCTTTGCTTCGATGGCCTTTCAAAATGCGTGCCGCGTCTCGAAGATCTTCAATTCGCCCGTTCGTACACGAACCAATACAAACTTGATCAAGCTCTTTGCCTTCAAGCTCTGTAACTGGTACGACGTTATCGACTCTATGCGGTTTAGCAATCAACGGAACGACAGTATCGGCGTTTATGTGAACCTGTTGAGCATACACAGCGTCCTCATCCGGGTACAACGGTTTGAAATCTTTACTTCTGCCATAGCGCGCCAAAAACGCTTTTACTTTTTCATCTGCAGCGCAGAGACCGACTTTGGCACCGGCTTCGATGGCCATATTAGAGAGTGTAGCGCGCGATTCGACACTCATCGCCTCGACCGTTTCGCCGCAGAATTCGAGCGCTTTGTATGTAGCTCCATCTGCCGTTATTCGCGACACAAGCTCTAAGAATACGTCTTTCGAGTGAACGTGTTGAGGAAGTTCTCCGGAAACCTGCACCCTAACAGTCTCTGGGACCTTTAGCCACGTTTTTCCGTGCGCCATAACAGCGGCCACGTCAGTCGATCCCATACCGGTGGCAAAAGCACCAAGTGCTCCGTGAGTGCACGTGTGGCTATCACCCCCAACTATTATTTGGTAGGGCGATGCATACCGCTCGAGAACAATTTGATGACAGATCCCGTCGCCGTTTTCATAGAAATCCATGCCATAACGGCGGGCAAACTGTCGCATAAAAGCCTGAACGTTTGACACTTTTTCAGAAGGAGAGGGCGAAGCATGATCACAGAAGGCCACCACCTTCTTTGGTTGCTTGACTTTATGGCCTCCTAGTTGCTGAATCGCGAGTGGCAGCGTGCCGTCGTGAGCGAAAACTAAGTCGACCGGCACGGCGACTATCTCCCCACTTTCAGCATCCAACCCACTTCGATTTGACAGTATTTTCTCAGAAATTGTTTTCAATGACTCTCCCTCAGAAAATTGCTCCACGTACCACTAAATAGAAGCTTTAAGTCGTTTAAAATTATTGCGTAGCGACTATTATTCCTACTTTAAATAAGTGTAGTTAGCGTTTATCTTTTCCGGTGAGTGCCTCTAACGATTGTTTTCATTCACACGCGCCGGCAGCTTGGCTCGCCTCGATCGTAATACGTACACGAGAATAACGACTGCTAAAACGAGAAAGACCGCAACCACAATGTTGTAGTAGGAAGCGGTAATGTCGTGCCAGTTAGCACCCAGATAGAACCCCGCGAAAGTCAATGCAGCGTTCCACGGCAATGAGCCTAAAAAAGTATAGCCAGAAAACTTCTTTAGATCCATTCTGCAGAGTCCTGCGGGGATAGACGAGTAAGCCCGCACGCCGGGGATCATTCTGCTAAAAAAAACGAAAATCTCCCCATATTTTTCAAACCATTCATCTGCGAGGTGCAGTTCACGTTCAGTAATTCCCACATACTTCCCGTAGCGTTCAAAAAAATAATTGCCTCCAAAAAAGGCAATGAAATACGTAATAAGCGATCCAACGAGACACGCTAAAGTACCAACAATAACCACTATCCAAAAGTCAAAGCGCCCCAAATACGCTAGATAGCCCGCGTAGGGCAATATTATCTCGCTCGGCAGCGGAATACCAATGCTTTCTATCACCATTCCTATGAAAATGCCAGCATACCCGTATGCGTCGATTACACCGAGGATAAAAGTTGAAACCTGCAGGAGCAAATCGTACAGCTGAT
>DASVJT010000237.1:0-3635 GCA_036385775.1 archaeon | reverse complement strand
TATAAATGGGGGACCCTTCGACAGACCAAAACTAAGCGGAGCTATCGTAAAGAAAGCCACTTTGAGCTTTACGATGCTTTTAAATATTAGTCGACGGGAATGAACTTGTCTTATGTTTTCGTGATATGATTGGACTAGTTACAGGTGGATACGGATTTATTGGCAATCAACTTGCTGAATTGCTTTCAAACGAGTTCTCAGAAGTACGGATTTTAGACAACCTCAGCAACATAGCGCGAGTGGTTCGATTGCCTAATGTTCATCTTATTAAAGGTGACATTAGGGATGCGGAAACGACTTTTAAGGCACTTAAAGACGTAGATATAGTCTTCCATACTGCTGCGCGCGTAGATGTTGTTGCAAGCACGCGAGAGCCATTTGTCGATTTGGAAAACAATATATTAGGGACTCTCTCTGTGTGTGAAGCTGCTCGGAAGAATGATGTATCTAAGATAATCTATTCATCAAGCGCTGCCGTGTATGGAAATGCAGATGTTTTTCCTATTGACGAGATGCAACCGATCCGGCCCATCTCGCAATACGCAGCTAGTAAGTATTCCGGCGAGCTGTATCTGGCAGCTTATCACAGCTTGTACGGCATAGACACGATTTCGTTGCGTTATTTTAATGTCTATGGGCCATATCAGCGACCCGAAAACGCATACTCTGGTGTGATAAGCAAGTTTTTCTACGACGCGAGATCAAATGCCAAAATTGAGATATTTGGGGATGGGAAGCAGACTCGCGATTTCGTTTACGTAAAGGACATAGTTAGGGCTAATCTACTAGCTGCAAAAAGTAAAGCTTCAGGTGCTACTATTAACATCGGAAGTGGAGTAGAGACGTCCATAAACAACCTAGCAATAAAAATAAAAGAGATGGTTCCCTCAAATGTACGTATCGAACATGTGGCGCCAAGGGTTGGCGATGGGAGGCGATCTCTTGCAGACATTAGCTTAGCAAAGAAGCTCATAAACTATGAGCCAGAAACCAAAATCGCTGACGGTCTTGAAAAGTTAAGTCGTTTTATGAGCTAGATTTTGTAGCTTTATTTTTATAAGAAAAGACGAGGTTCGTTCAACCTCTATTTGAGAAAGTAAGTCTAAGGTTTCACATCTATCTGAAGTATATCAGTAAATGAGTTTTGGGGGATCATGTCGAGCATCATACAAATTGCCCTTGCCTTTATTGCTGTCCTTGTCGTTCCGGGGTTCGCTATGTCGCTCGCATTTTTTCCAAGATTGAATCAACTAGAAGTGACCGAGCGACTAGCAATATCTATCGGACTAAGCATTACAATCTTAGTTACGATTGGGCTTCTCATGGGCTATTCTCAATCGCTTATAAGTCTCACAGGCGGAATCACCGGTGTCAGCCTGCTGGTGGTTCTTACCGTCGTAACCATCTTTTTCTTAATTATATGGGCTTTACGAGCAGCGAGCTTGGCGGTCAAAGACAGGCGTAAGGTAAATAAACCTCGACAAGGTGCTTAGCCCTCCTCAATGTCTTAGGGGGTAGACGGTTATAAAGTTAATTTTGCTAAATCGAAAGCTTCGGCTTTGCTGTGATTATGCGTAACTAGCATTCCAGCCTGAAAAGCGCGATACTGAGCAAGACCGGCAATCGCTTCTGTTCTAACATAGTATTTGTTATTCTGCGTTTCGTGGAGTTTTAAGGCCGCGATTTTAACGTGGAAGAAGTTAGTTATATTGACAAAAACTCGCGGAGTAAACTCAAGCGACACGCTTGGGGACTCATAAAGAAATATATCGTCAACGTGTCGATAAAGCGTCATAGTTGCAAGCGCAGCGTTTCGATGGTCTTGATGATTGTCGTGCGGGCTATGAGTATATATCCGGTCGGGCTTTAATTCCTCTAACTTTGCCTGAATAAGCTCGATCGTGTGATAGTCAGTAGTGATCATCCGGTCTCTGAGGTCCCCGATCGTGACGCTATCCGCACCAAGAAGCTGGGCCGCTTCTTTACTCTCTGAGACTCTTTTTTCGCTTGGCCCCCCTGCCTCGCCTTTTGAGAGAACGAGCAGGTGGATTGAGTCCCCTTTGTTTTTGTGATAGGCTAACGTGGCATAGCAACCTATTTCACAATCATCTGGATGAGCTCCGATCGCTAATACTACTTTATTCAAATAGATCACCGACGAATAATCGTCTCGTCATGTCGAACAATATGTCCATTGCAGTATTGGTCTTCAGGAGCAGCGTCTCGTCAAAATGCGTATTTTTTTCCAGTGCGGCCAACCATTGGGCAAAGGTCGAATGCTCGCCGATGTTGACTTCATAATCGATGATAGAAGGAATAATACTGAGTGCATTTTTTGTGTTGGCCACAATCGAACGATCTCTTGCGATCTTATTCCGTTCGAATTGCGTCTTCAACTGAGTTTGCATGTTGACGATGAAACCTATCTTCTCTTTAAAACCATCAACTTTCCTATTTGCAACGTCACTTTTGAGATTGTCGAGCGCGCAGACTCCCGCATCTATCTCCGCTAACATATCATCCAACTCGCGCTGTAGAAGTGCGACGTCGCACTTCTTGTCGTCCTGAAAAAGATTGTATTGAGCCTTAATCCTTAATAGTTCTAGCATTGCATCCAACTGGCCGAGGCCTGCGTAAACATCTTTGGGCCTCCACGTTGAGACAACTGGAAAACGAACGTCAAGGGCTTCAGCGAGTTTTTCGGCTCTGCGGAGATATTCGGTACCCCCCACACCTCCAACATAGAATGTAATTCCGATGCCGCTGAAAGCGATGAGCATAGCTTCTGCTCGCAGCGACACGTTTGGCAACATCTGCTGCAATGCTGAGCGCAAGTTGCCTTTAAACTCGGTGGTTGTGTTACACGCACGACATCTAGTAACGAGTGCATAGTTGTGAGTGGATATTACCTCGACGTCTGCTTTTCCGTTGCAAGGGCAATGGTACCAGATTGGGATTTGAGCAATTGAGGTCGGCTTCTTCTGTGATTCAGCCATCAATCGTGCATATTGGCCGCCGTTTTCTAACATGAAGGCGATTTCATCACTGAACACTTGTTGACATTCAGAAAAGCGTGCAAAAGCAGTTTTGTAACCTGACTGTTCGATGAGGTGCGCTAAAAAAAAAGCGTTAAAATCAGCCGCGTTTGAGCTTCGCTCTCCCGCTCGATCAATTAGTTCGAAGACAGATTTAGTGTCGAAGCAAACGTCGGGGACCTCTAACCCCAATTGCTTCAAGCTTTTTAAAATTGATTTTCGTGAGTCAGAGGCCCACTGCTGAATTTCATTTTTTATCTTTTCAATTTCGTCATTTTTGGGTTTAGGAACAGCACGGAGGATTTTGTTGTTGTAACTGTCAGCGACAGACAAATGCAGGCTAAGAATTCCGTTTTTGTTTCTAACGCTCGGGAGTTGCGCTTCTCGGAACCATCTTTCATCGGCAAAGTCCTGGTCAGCAAAGCAGAAAAGCTCTGCTACAGGACAGTTAAGCCTATCTCGAACACGTTCTGCCACAGCGTGAAGCAATACTGCCTTTCGTACAACTCCACTGTACGGAAAAAAATTTGGCTGGTGGGCAGTCATCACAATGATCCCATCGTAATCTATGCGGAGCGGGATTTGGGAATCGTTGTGAAA
>DASVJT010000236.1:0-2858 GCA_036385775.1 archaeon | reverse complement strand
AGCTATGCACAAAATTCCGGCAACCGCGAAAATAGCTTCGAACCCTGGAACGGGTGGTGCTGTAGTGTTATTATCAGCTGGTTGCAGGAAGCTTGTCACCCCGGCTGTTGTGGTCGTCGCGTTCGTAGTTGCTGCTGTCGTCGTTGCATTTGCTACCGCAGTTGTTGTAGCGTTGCTCGTCGCTGTAACATTTGCAGTTTCTTGTGCCATTGATGGCAGACTAAAAACGAGTATTAATAAAAGTGCCAAAACGCTGCTTATAACTACTTTCTTCATTTTGATTGACCATCTCCTATATATTCAACAGATATGCGCTTTGTAGAAAGACATAACACGGCCCCCTATATATTTAGGAGAGCGATCTGCCAAACAGATAAGAGAACAACTCATTAAAACGTTTTTCGATTCTTTATTCGCACACGAAGCCCAACTATAGGTTTGCAAAAGCAAGACGGAGCCATGCCAATCCGTTTCATAAAGCGCCCCTGAAGCATCGTCAATAGTTCTACAGCCAGGTGGATGCACGCCGAGTGCGTTATTGCAGCTGCAACTGCCGAAAATTAAGTCACTTCGAGAAGAAATGTTTTAAGAAAGAAGTACGAAGTAAAAATCCCCATCATGAAGCTGCCTGAACGTCAAGAAGACGCCATTTCGAATACTCTTCCTTATTAACGCCGCCTGTATTAGGCGAAGATAACTTAAGCCTGCATGCGTACCCTTCTGCAGGCAAAACTGAAAGGGGGGACTATGTATCTAGGAAAAGACGTAACGACTGAAGGCGACATGGAGCTAGGCAAGGTAAGTGATGTGTCTATATCAAGCTCAGGGGAGGTCTATTACCTTGTCGAAAAAGGTGAGGATCCAAACATAAGATACTATTTCACCCAAGAAGATGTGCTAACGTCCAATGAACGAGTAATGACGCGTTCTGTAGGGGAGTTTACAGACGATACAGCAAAACGATCACATTTCTTGTGCGCGCTTTATGGAGTGGAGGTACGTGACGCCACTAACAAACACGTTGGGGTACTCGATAATTTTGTAGCAGGTCCAGAAGGCGCACTTGTGGTGATTGAAGATGCTAAAGGTAATGCCTTAGTTGGCCGATTCCGTGATCTCGACTTGACTCGACTTAGCAAATTTGCGACCTTAAAGCAGCTGCCGGCTCAAGATTCCTTTGACCAATATCTGAAGGGTATGAATAAAGATGCACTCCTTACTAAAGGTATTAGCTGCGATTTGAGCAGCGTCGCAAAAGATGAGGGTTTGCTTTCAAGAATCCGAAAAAAGTTAGCGCAGTCAGAGGAGGATCGAATTATCACTGATCAGGCCCTTATAGATTAGCGCTCGTCGAAACTGCAGGTGCTTTACTCCGACTCTGTTCTTAACAAATTAGCGAGCGATGTTGAATATAGCAGTAGGAGTAATTACACATAACAACGCAGGCTATAGGTAGAGCCCAACGGAAGACCCTCAACTTATTGGTTCTGCAGAATCGAATTAGAAAGATTAAAGAGGTTTGAGTTAAACTAAGTTTGGTGATTTGAATGCCTACACGAGAAGAAATGGTAAAAGAGGTCGTTGACGACTACAATAGCGAGCACACTGAGCACTTTCATGACAAGTCGGAATTCCAGATGAGACTTGAAGCCTACAATGACATAAAGGACATTAAAAACCTTCTGCAAAAGATTGTCGACAAGCAGGGCTAGAAGCTTATATTACATAGATCTACTCTTATTATCTAAATCATCGCTCAGCGCTGGAGAAGCTGGTAGCCCTGAGCGAACTCTTTATTAACTTCGACTACTTCAATAGCGAGCTCGCGCTGTGGTTCTGGAACGCCACGAAGTGCAGCGACCTTCGCAAGGGAATCAACAACTTGCGCATCTGAGACGAACTTCCCGTCCGGCAGATCAACGCCAGTTAAGAGTGCTTTTGTCGATAAGAAGCATCTATTTCCTACATTTGCCTTGAAGATTGTCGCACCGAATCCGATGAAGCTATGATCTCCAATCGTGCATGGCCCGTGAACGATAGCTGCATGGGCAACACACACTTCTTGACCTATTGTGATTGCTTCTCCCTTCAACGCGTGCATCACGACATGATCTTGTACGTTTGAGCCACTTCCAATTACTATTGGTCCCCCTTCATCGCCACGAATCGACACAAGTGGTCCGACGAACACGTTTGCGCCGATTTCAACGTCACCTATTACAACCGCTGACGGATGAACGTACGCAGAGGCGTCTATTTTCGGCGTTTTTGACTCCATCCAACTTGTCTTAGGGTTTTTTTGGATCATTGTTCTCACCATACACAGTGTTAAAAATACGCCCTCATATTTCCGTTTGTCGCTTACCTCAAAAACCAGTAAAGGATTGCATGAGGCGTTTGCAGATGCGTAGCATTGCCCTTACAGCCGTGACGAGACGTTTATTCGCTTATTACTAGGAATGTATAATTGACTTTTGCGGACCTAACGCATGGGCCGCGCTAAACTCATACGACAAACTACAAACCTACCTATTCCTCTGTGTTTCCCCCAAGGGCCTCTGGTTGCTCGTTTAAATTGTTAAATAAGACAAAATCAACGCCAGACTGCCGCAAAAAAACTTTGACAATGTCAACAACATCGTCCAACATGTAGTCGTCTCGGTCTAGCAACGCACTTCCTTCTAGTAAGAGGCCCACATCGTCGTCGCTTGTGTTTTTAAGACGAAGCAAGATCGAACCTTCGGCCTTACGCGCACCGGAGTATATTTCGTCGCCATCCCCGTCAGTGATGCCGATAATGGGAATGCCAGCGCGTGACAAGATGTCGCCACATATTGCTGTGGTGTCGTCACCAACTG
>DASVJT010000235.1:0-4728 GCA_036385775.1 archaeon | reverse complement strand
GCGCGCCCGACTGCACACGAATAGCTCATTTCTACGGCGTATCATTTGGAAAGAGCGTGAAGAGACCGTTTTCATCACTAAGCCCAGACATGTAGAAATGGTACCTCCCGCAGCCACGCTCAAATCGAAGCCTTTTGTGTCTTCTGACCGTTGCACGTGCATAGACGCTAACCGAAGCAAGAGGGCTAAGAAAACAGACAGGCTAACCTTGTCGCAAGTAAAACCAAACGAGGGTCAGCGAGCAAATGCAATTACGAACAAGATGGGGTGCACTCGCCCTAGTGATCCTTCTGCTGATCTCTCTGGGAACGGCGGGGTTGGTGCTCGCGAAGAGTGGCAGCAGTGCTGCTGCTGCGCAGACGATCGTGTCTTCTTCGCTTCCGGCAACGCTGCAGACGGCGCCGCTAAACCCTGCCTATGTGCAATACCAGCAGGAGAAGGCGGCCGGACAAGGGCAGACGCAGACGGTTGACAGAAGTAGTCTCGGCTGGGTACCGCCACCAGATGAACTTTCGAAACCGCCGCATCCTCCACAGTTTAACGTCTCTTCGTGAGTATGGGCAACGACAAAAACCGGAGATTTACCAACGAACTGTATGTGGGTGCGGTTGCTGTCACTACGAGCATCAAACGCTGCAGAAGAACTCAACTTGGGCTCTTACGATAAAAAGGAGCTTCCAGCTGCCACTCAAAGTCCGGCTAAGACAGTTTCCGTCCTGGAATATTTTGCGCTTCGAGAAAGAATAAAAAGAAGGGCCAAGGCCCTTACGACGTGATGACCACCGTATAACTGAAGCTATTTGTTGTCTGGTTCGATGGGCTGATGTTGTTGAACGTGATGACGCTCGTTCCCTGCTTTGTGCCTTGGAAGGTGAACAGATCGGTGCCGCTCGCTCCAACGATTGTTGGACTCACGGTACTAACGACGCTTGCAAACGCCCGATTGACTAACGTAATGGTGGAGTTGTCATAGGTCGGCTCCCACTGGTAGCCTGTCGACGGATTGGATTGCAGCTGAATCGTAAAGTTCTGCCCCTGTGAGACGAGGACTGCACTCCCTTGTGTAACATTGCTTGATGTACACGTGATCGTGTAGTTCACGCTGTTAGCTGTTTGGTTCGATGGGCTGATGTTGTTGAACGTGATGCCGCTTGTTCCCTGCTTAGTGCCTTGGAAGGTAAACACGTCTGCGCCCGGCGCTCCAGGCATTGGTATGCTGCTAGCGATGTACGCCCGATTGATAAACGTGATGGAAGAGTTGTCATAGGTCGGCTCCCAGTGGTAGCCCGTCGACGGATTCGATTGCAGCTGAATCGTAAAGTTTTGTCCTTGCATGACGGTGATTCCCGCTCCGACCGCCGTTGCGTTATTGACGGCTGTCGTTGAACCTGAACTCGAACTCGGTGTCGTAGACGAGGTGCAACCCGCGCAAAATACCGCCATTGCGAGTGAGATTACGACCACCAAACTCGCCACTCCAGTCTTTTTCATTTTTATACCCTCTTAGCTCTGCTGTTTTAGTAAGCCATAAATGCGATGTACGCACTTAATCATTTCCATTTGAGTGAGCGTTCAGGATATGTTTTTGGCGGAGAAATCGGGCTTTGCGCCTTGAACGCTTATCGCGTGCGTGAATCGGTTGCTTATTTTGTTGAATACGCGACGCGTCGGCATAACTTGTGATTCTCGCGACATGCTGTGATACTCCTTGGATTTGGGGCGGGCCGACGTTGTCTAACGCGTCCCCGCTTTAATGTGCCAGCCCGGTGATGGCAGGGAATCCGTCATCCTCAGCCATTCACTTTCACCTCCCTTCCGCCACATCCCTTATCCCCCTTTCCCTCATACCATTTTTCCATGGACCCGATCATTGCGCAGATACGGCAGGAGCTGGCAGCACTGGCTGATCCTGAAATTCAGAAGAGCTCAAAGAAATTCTTCAAGGAAGATATTCGGTGTTACGGCATGAAGACCGCCACTGTGATTGCAATGGCAAAGAAGTACTGGAAGGAGGTTAAGAACCGCCCTAAGCCAGAGATCTTTGCTCTCTGCGAGGAACTCTACCAGTCGGGGTACATGGAGGAGTCTTTCATCGTTTCTGAATGGGCCCATGCCCTTTCGGGCCGGTATGAGCGCGAGGATATCGTCGTCTTCCAGCGCTGGATCGATACGTTCATCACCAACTGGGCGTCGTGCGACGGGTTCTGCAATCATACAATGGGTGACTTCATCGAACAATACCCGGAATATACCGATGAACTGAAACGCTGGACTCAGTCGAAAAACCGGTGGATGCGCCGGGCATCAGCCGTTTCTCTCGTCGTCCCTGCAAAACACGGGAAGTTCCTCAAAGAGTCCATTGAAATTGCCGACCTGTTGCTAACCGATAGTGACGATATGGTACAGAAAGGGTATGGATGGTTACTGAAGGAGGCAAGCCGGAAGCACACTGACGAGGTCTTTGCCTATGTTATGAAAAACAAGAGGCGGATGCCACGGACGGCGCTGCGGTACTCGATTGAGCTGATGCCAAAAGAACTGAAGGCAGAAGCCATGACAAAGGACTGGTAATTCGGATTCTTTCCCGCAGAACATAATCTTATTTTGCATTCCCGTTCATAACTGCGTAGGCGTGGTGATGCTGAATCTCAGTCCATTTTTCTCGTTCTTACACCTTTTGTCTGATTTTCTTTCACTCTGAACCTGACCATCTCCCTCACCATATCTAACGGAATCGGCCCATCGATTGGAAATTGAACCGCTCCTTTTGAGTGCTTATAAACGGATAATTTCTCCTCGAACGCGAGAATGCCCGAATGGGTTGGATAGAACCCGATATGCCTCTTATAGGCGGCAAAATGCACTAAGTTACCCTTGAGCTTGAAGGTGGGCATTCCATAACTGATGGCTTCTTCGGCCTCAGGCGCCGATTCTTTGATTGCACTCCTCAGCTCATTGAGCTTGTGCTGAACATTCTCAGGAAACGTAGCGATATAATCGTCGATATTTTTAAATTGCCTTCTTGCCCGCTCACTATCCATGATATTATCCTGAATTGACCGGCTATTAATTCATTTTGGCAGGGATGCCGATGGCAGCTGATTTATTAAAGAGTTTCTCCGATAGTAGACGCTATAAAACGCAGCTTTGGTCAGTTTAACTCTTTATTATTCATAATCGTGATGGACGAGATAATCGCCACAAAGATCGTCGTGAACATCGTCACTAATGCCATCGACTGGGTGATATCGTGTTAATCGAGAAGATGATCAAAATGGTCCCTAACCCGATGATCCCATACATCACCGCTGCTTCGAACCAGTACGGGTTGCTGGTCAGCGTTACTTCTTTTTGAGGGTTCGCGCGGTCGTATTTGGAGAGGAAGAGGGCGAAGAGCTAGAAGAAGATAAACACGAACAGAAACCACCCGAAGAAGTTTGAGATTGGCACACCAAAACACGCCCCGGGGATCTGCCATACCCACTCAGAAAGGAATGTCGACGCAGTGGGGTCAATGCCGAGATCCCACATCACCATGAGAAACGCGGCCTTATGAAACCACTCTGCGTAGTTAGGGTCGGAGATGAGCTTTATGGTAACAATCGCTACCGTCGTCGTTGCCCTCGTGGCATATCATATAGCTCATTGTATGGCCAAGACACGTGCCCGGCCCAAGGGAGTTATCTTCTAAATCTTTTGACGTCTTAAAAAACCAAAATAAGCGGATCTCGAAGGGTAAACTCGGTATGAAAATGAGGGGGAAGCGTGTCTTTAGCTACCTAAAAAGGGGATTAGGGAGCTTTTCGCGCTCCCCCACTATCTTTTGACCGCCGTTTTTCTAAAACACGTTCAAAGGTACTCCCAGGAGATAAATATTGTTGTTACGGGCGTTGGTTACAGCGATAGGAGTTATTTTCGGCTAAGAACGGCAGGCTGTGACATAAATCGTTTGTCACGCGGGGTTACATAGTGCCGTGTCGTCGGTGCTATTGGGAGCAAGGAGGTCCTTGCTGTCAAACATTAAGAACACTAAAAAGGGGAGTCAATCAAAATGAACGAATTACTAACTGAAACCGTGCAGGATACCGTCTGTAAATTCGATCTCCATTCTGAATGCGCCAATGGAGAGGCCGACGCCGCTGTATGTGCCAAATGTACAGCCGACGCTTTTAGGGACATCGTCAGAATACAATTATAGCGTAGGGGTAGGGGTCTGGCATTCGCCCCTCCTTCGTTCTTTTTTTCTAGGATCTTTGTTACTAGATTCTTGGCTCATTGTTTCAAAATACGATTTCCTTTGATTTTTCTCCCTATTGCTCGATTGCAGCAACAACTCCTTGAGTAACGATATGAAATGCTGCATCGGCTTTGCGTTAATACAGTAGTAATGGGCCGCGTGTGCGCTGGATTTAATCAAGTTAAATGAATCTTGCTAATCAAGTTAAATGAATCTTGCATTTAAAGCGGTTATTTCATAGAATTCCCCCGCTCTTCGCTCCTAAATGTTATATTTTTTAGGAGCGCTAAATTAAAGTTAGGCATAGGTAGTGCAGCAAAAAGTAGAGTGGCCCTGTGCTGCATCATGTGGTGTATGCTTTTCGGTCTGCTCTCGTTTGAAGTTACACCAGGTGCTATCCGTAATTAAGCCGTGTGCCTGGCGGTAATAGGTATCTGCGGGCCCTTAGTCGAGAACCTGGGACGACTGTCAGGCACATCTTCTATTTGATT
>DASVJT010000234.1:0-5010 GCA_036385775.1 archaeon | reverse complement strand
ACTGTTAACACGGGAACATCCTCTACGACGCCGCAAGTAATTGTTACCGTGAAAAATGGGAAAGTCGCGCTTGATGGCGTCAGAATTGACGTCTTATATAAGAATTCAGCTGGTGCGAATGTACTCTCGAATAGCACGGTGGTAGCACTAAAAGCTGATGAAACACGCACTATAACATTTAAGCCACTAAGCTTGCCGGCAGGCAGCTATGGGATAGGATCGACTGTTTATAAAAACGGCACGGATCCCTCCAATAAAGCAACCCCTCCTTATGATTTGAAGGAAAATGCGGCAACACTCACAATTGCAGGAGCGGGAACGGCAGGGGACGAAGGGATTCAGGTCAGTAATGTTGGCGGTATCCTAAGTCAGCTCAGCCCTTGGATATATTTCATAATCGTTATGACGGGGCTTATTACTGTTGCGCTATTTTTCGTCTTCTGGCAAAACAGATCTGGTGAAGACCGATTTGGGGATGACCACTTCCAGGGAGACGGCTATGTGGGCGGGGAGAGCAATATATCAAACCCCGCCGCACTCCGCAGTGTGACTCCGAAAGCAGAGCATCGCTCGGACCAGGGAGTGATCTCCAAGCCACGTCGATCGAGAAAAATTGAAGTGACTGCACATGAAGGGGCCTCTGAAGAGGGCGACACGAAGGAAAATCCCCCTCGTTCGACTTAGGACACGTTGTAGTTTTATCCTGGCTGGTTTTTAGGGGCTGTGAGCAAAAGGCGTTTAGGGACAAAATGATATTTGTGAATGACTTCTAGCCGCTTTTTCGCACATTCCGCTTGTCACATTATATAAGTTGTACAAAGCTTGAAACCATCACCCCCATATTGATTCTATATCGAGGTTCTGTCGTACGGTTTCCTTGATCAAATCGATTTTTTGGCGGTCAAATGGATCTATGCGCGCGGTTAGCCTCTCTAATCGCTCAGCAGCAGTTAACGTATCCAAATTCACAAGAACTACGCTAACGCCGAGTTCTTGTGCTCTTGCAATAACGTGGTTGGCTGGGTACAAGCCACCGGTTAGCACGAGGCACGACGTCGAAGTTGACAAAGCGGCAAGTTGAATGTCTGCCCGGTCTCCTCCCGTTATGACTGCTTTAGCGGGCGCCTTTCTGAAATATTTAAGTGCAGATTCAGGCGTCATTGCTCCTATAAGGATCCTCTCTATTGGGTGGTCTTCTCCTTCAACAATGACCTCTCCACCAAGTTCTTCAGCTATTTCGTACGCATGAAGTGCTTTCAGCGCAGTTAGGTACGGAATTGACCCGAGGATCTTGATCCCTCGTTTTTTCATGTAGTTTTCAAATACTGGATCTTGTGACTGATTCAGAACGACGCCCTTGAGCCCTACCTTGAGTTTGTCGAGTAGAAGTTTGGTCATCGCCACTGTATCAAGCGAATAAATGTCGGTCACAAGTAAGATCTCAGCTTTCAACATTTTGGCAATCTGAATGCTTGAAATGTTGTGCAGGAACCCAGTGCTAATATCTTTCGTCCCCTCGAGTAAAACTGCTTGCTTATCGTTACAAATTCGGTTAAAACCGCAAATAATGTCTTCAGCTTTGATGCCTTTCAAGAGGTTATATGTGAAAGGCGATAGCAGTGATTCGTCCTCTAAATTGAGGACGTGTTTCATTAGATGCGCGTCTTCGTCAACCAAATTTCCTTTAACGGGAATGAGATTTTCACGGATCGGCTTATAGAACCCTAACACTCCTTTAAAGTTTAATGCAAGACCTAATGCGACTACAGTTTTTCCGCTTCGTTCAGACACGGAACTTATAACAAGTGCTGGAATGTCGCAATCAACTCTCAAGTGATCCACCTCCGCCTTTTTTAAGAGAATCTTCTCTCCTTTCTACGACGACCAGCGCATCCACAGCAATGCAACCCGCTTCTTGTACCACAAGAGGGTTAATCTCTATCTCTTGGATCTCTTTGAAATCTTGGCTGATTCTGCTGACGCACACAATAGTGCGCGCAATGGCGTTGATGTCGAGAGCTTTTCTACCGCGCGCTCCGAGGAGAATCGGGTATGACTTGACTTCAGAAATCATCTTCTTTGCTTCGGCTAGGGTTATAGGGGCTAATCTGTGCGATACGTCTCTTAGTACTTCTACATAAACGCCCCCTAGGCCAAAGGTGATGAAAGGTCCGAATTGTGGGTCGCGAGTGACTCCGATTATAACCTCTACCCCTTGCACCATCTCCTGTACAGTTATCCCCTCGATTAGCGCTTGAGGCATTCTTTTATTAATATTGGAATAAATTTGGTCAAAAGCGTTGCTAGCTGCCTTGTCACTGCTTATACCTGTAATCACCCCTCCGACATCGGTCTTGTGTGAGATATCCGTCGAGTTTACCTTCAGCACGACGGGGTATCCTATCTCGCGCGCCGCTTGAACAACTTTGTCTCGTGAGGTCACAATTTTAGCTTTCGGGGTCACGATGTCGTACGCCTGCAGAACGTTCATACCCTCTTCTTCTGATAACGACGTTCTCCTCTCCGCTTGAACTCGCTGAATTTGTAGCAGTGCGCCGCTTTTTTGGCTGGTCCCTCTAAGAGGCATCGCCTCGCTCTTTTCTGACATTGCGATCTCTCTGAATTTGATAAGGTTGCTCGCTGCTCTGATGGCAGTTTCCGGACTTGTGAAGTTAGCAGTTTTACCATGCTTCAACTTATCGCGCGATTTTGCCAGCTCTTTTCCGCCTAGAAAGGATGTCAATATGGGCTTGGAAGCTTTTAAGGAGAGCTCATTGAGCAAACCTGCGGTCTCTTCTGGTTCTGTCATAGCTTGCGGTGTGAGCAATACAGTTATTATCCCGACGTTTTGATCAGCCAAGACAGTTTTCAACGTGTCACCGTATCGTTGTGGCTTTGCATCGCCGAGAATATCAACAGGATTGTAGATATTGCTCTCTCGGGTTAATGCGCCCTGAAGCGCGATGATCGTCTCTTTGGTAAAATTTGCTAATGGTACTTTATACTCAACGGCAGCATCGCTCGCAAGCACGCCAAGTCCTCCGGCGTTTGTTATGATAGCCATTCCTGAGTTTTTCGGAATTGGACAGCGCGAGAAGACTTTTGCTGCATCGAACAACTCGTCTATTGAATTGACCCGTATAATCCCTGACTGCTTGAATGCAGCTTCATAGGCGGCATCTGATCCTGCAAGCGCGCCTGTGTGAGAGGAGGCTGCCTTCGCTCCCACATCAGTCCGGCCTGCCTTGAGTACGACGAGCGGCGTCATCCTCGACACCTCTTTTGCGACCTGCATGAATTCGCGCCCATTATCTATGCCTTCGACGTAGAGCGCAACGACGTCTGTCGATGGATCATGTGCGATATATTCGAGCAACTCAGCTTCTGCTACGTCGGCTTTGTTACCAACGCTTACCAACTTATCGAAGCCGAGGCTTTCGTTGGCAGCCCAATCAAGAAAAGAGGTACAGATTGCTCCACTTTGTGATATAAGGGATATGTTGCCTTTGCTTGGATATTCGCTCGCGAAGGAGGCATTCATGTTCGCGCCAGTGCTAATGATGCCTAGACAGTTAGGGCCGACAATTCTGATGCCATGACGCTTAGCTATAGCGCGAATTTGCGTTTCTAGGACTGCCCCTTGCGGTCCGGACTCTCTAAATCCCGCCGATATAATCATTGAGGCTTTTATGGCCACGCGCGCCGAATCCTCTAGCACAGACGGCACGATGCTCGCTGGGACTACGATAATTGCGAGATCGACCTTTTTTACCTTAGGATATGCTTTTAAGCCCAAGACCTCGTCAGCAGTTGGATTTATCGGGACAATCTCCCCTTGGAAGTTGGCGTCTATCAGGTTCTTTAACACCGAATGTCCAACTTTGCCGCTCTCCCGGGAAGCACCGATGACCGCTATAGATCTTGGATAAAAGAAGTCATCCATCGTAGTCTTTTTGGCTTTTTTGACGATAATAAACGTAACTCGCGGATTTACGGATCCTACGGGTTTTGTTCTTGATTATATAGGTTGTGCCGCATTAGGATACTCGAATGTTTTATATATGAACTTGCCGATAATTGTTCACAAATTGTTCGAGGTAATCAGAATGCAACGATCGGCCCAAGGGATAATAGTGCTGCTGCTATCTATCCTTGCTGTTACATTTCTAGTAAGTTACGTCGTAATTCCCACATCGGCAACCACGATCATACAACTGCAACCTAATACGGTAAGTTCAGGCGATCGAGTATACGTAAACGCGAATCTAGCAGAAAACTCAAGCACCGTTACGTTATCCTATTACGCCGACCTTAACAAGAACGGTAAGGACGATGACGGCGGGTCTTGGATAAAGATTGCTAATGTCACCGACGGTGGCGCGAATGATGGAAAAAATACGAGCAACGGTTTTATTAATTTTCCGTGGATGACCCCGTTACTGTCTCCGGGGCAATACATCGTTAAAGTTGAAGATCCTAAAGGTCCGACCAGAACAACCGTTTTGACTGTGAATAACGCGAATCTCAAGCTGATACCAACTATAGTCGGGCCAAGCACTTCGACGGACAAAGGGCTTGTCAAACCCGGGGATTATTTTTCTGTAAGTACCCAAGTCACAGGTAACTGCCGTCTATGTCATACGACAGATAATCCTACAACGCAAAACCCAGGCGTAAATCAATCACAGGTTGATAAAGCCTTTTCTGCCGATTTAAGTGGAATCACGGGAAGTTCAGGCGACACAGCTGTTGATCCAACTTACGTACATCACCTCCTAGTGCAATGGTCCGGTATTGCGAGCAAGACACTTGTCGATAATCAGACGGTCAACGTCACTGTAACTGGCACGAATCCGGCTGGCAACTTAACTACACAATCGACAGCATTTGCCGGCGTCAATAAAGCAGTAAATATACCGCCCAAGTCCTCAAACGACAATAGCACTCAGGGCAACGCGTCTTCAGCACAATCAAGTGGTTCGACAAGCAATCCACTGCCTGGTTTTGAAG